>JAYVXQ010000118.1:0-6891 GCA_043785025.1 Acetobacteraceae bacterium | reverse complement strand
CCCATCCTCCAACCAAACATGCGGCGTCCGGCACCCCGGCACCGTTGACGCTGTGAACCGGTCCATCGTGTACGGCGGCGCCTCCTCCCCGTCATACGCGATGATCGGCGAGCGGTCGTAAAAATAGCCGAAATTCAGCCCGCCACAGCAAAATTGCGGCGTATGCAGCGCCAGCATCCGCGCACCGATCGCCGCTCGCGCCGCTTCGTTGGTTTCGATATCCGCGGGCACCTCCGCCCGTGCCCGCGCGAGGTCCAGCGCCGTTCCCATCGCGAACCGCGACACCTGATCCGTGATCGGCCACCGCTCCGCCTCATGCGCCGCCAGGATCGCCGGATCAGCCCATCCGTGCACCACCCCCGCGAGCATCCAGGACAGGTTCATCGCGTCCGCGATCCCCGCGTTCATCCCATACCCCGCGAACGGCACCCATAAATGCGCCGCGTCGCCGCAAATGAACACGCGCCGATCGCGAAACCGGTCCGCCAGCATCCGCCGCCCGATCCAATCCTCCCGCGTGATGACCTCATAAGGCATATCGCCACCCAAAATCGCGCGGATGCAGCCATCGGCGTCCACCGCATCAAAATTGTCCTCGTCGGGTCGCAGATAATTATGGATCAGCCACGTCTCACGCCCCTCCACCGCGAACATATTGGCGGACCGCGTAGGGTTCATCACCTGCGTCGACCATGCCGGCGCCGCTTGCATCCGCCGCGCGAGATCCGGCGCCCGCAGATACGTCGATTGCGTCCGCCCGATCATCGCGTCGCCCGTCATCCGCGCATCGATCAAATGCCGGACTTTCGAGGTTGGTCCATCGCAACCAATGAGATACGCGCAATCAATGACACGCCGCGCCCCCGTGGCATGGTCGATCGCCTCGACCGTGACGCCATCGGCGTTTTGCGTGAAGCCCTCGATTTCGAGCCGATTGACATACGCGATCCGCGGATGCGCCCGGCAGGCGTCCGCCAGCAACGGATCGAGGTAGATCTGATTGATCCGATGCGGCGGCTCCGGCGTCGGCCACCACCCATCCGGACCGTCATTGGCGACGTAACGATCGCGGCGGCACGGGATCATGATCCGGGCGAAATCCGCGGCGATCGCCGAGGTCCGGAACGCCACGTCATTGGCATGATCGGCCGGCAATCCCGCGTCCCGCACAAGCTGAACCAGGCCGAGACGTCTGAACGTTTCCATCGTTCGCGCCGCGACATGATTGCATTTCACCCCTGGCGTGTGGCCCGCGGGATTCCGTTCCGCGATCATGACATCGACACCGCGCGCAGCCAGATCCAACGCCAGAGAACACCCGACCGGACCACCGCCGCTGATCAGAATCACGGCGGGCAGATCACGTTGACGAGCGCCTGTTGCCCATTGCGCACCGCCGCCGCCGCGCGTTGCAACGCCGCCGGTAAATCGGCGGGACGTTCGACCTTCTCGCCATGTCCATCATGCGCCGCGACGATCTTTTCGAAGGACGGCGCGGGCAGATCGGCCATGAACCGCCCATCCGCCTCGGCCGCCACGCCCGAGCCGTACATTTCCAGCGTCGCGCGGCGCACCGCGCCATATAATGCATTGTTGTAAATCACCGTCAGCACCGGCAATTTTTGCATTTGCGACACGTAATGACACGCCGTCGGATTGGCGAACATGTAGGCGCCATCACCCAACACCGACAGCACCAGCTTGCCCGGCGCGGCGAGCTTCGCCCCCAAAGAGGCCGGAAATCCCCAGCCCAATCCGCCCGCCGAACTCAACGCGAACAGGCTGCCCGGCGCGGTCAGCGGGCAATACTCTTGCCGGAACGAATATTCGCTGATCACGATCGTGTCCTGATCGACGATGTCGCGCAGACAATGGTTCAACCACGCCAACGTGATTTTTTCGCCGGTGCCCGCCTGCTCGGCCTCAGCGCGCCAGCCGCGCCGCAGAGCATCCGACCGCGCTTCCAGACGCTGTTTCCGCGCCGCGACATGCGGCGTCGCACGCATGGCCAGAGTGGATTCCAAAGCCTCCAGCACCGACAACGACGTCGCGGTGAGCGTCAGATCGGACGGAAACCCCCGCATCGGCAGCCGCACATGCAACGGATCCTCGCCAATTTGCACGATTTTCGCGTCCGCGGATGGCGTTTCCTTACTAGGGATCCACGGCACATCCGTCTCGAACACCAGGATCAGATCGGCCTGTTGCAACAATTCGCCCGGCGCCGAGCCCTGAAACATCTTATGCTCCGCCGACATCGCGAAATACCGCGTATTGAACGGCACCACCGCCAGAGCATACCGCTCCGCCAGCCGCCCCAACACCACCGCGTCCTCGGGATCGCGCCCCAACATCCCTGTTATGATCAGCGGATTCTCCGCCGCCGCGATCCAGTCCGCGAGTTGTTCAATATCCCTCCCCGCCGCCTCCGGTGTCCTTGGCCGTGCCCGCCGCGCCCGGTTGCTTTCGGGGGCGGTCGCGGGTTCGCCCAGTACCTCGCGCGGCAGGCTCAGATAAACCGGTCCTTGCGGTGAGGAAACAGCCATCTCCATCGCCCGATCGACGACGATCCCGGCCTGATCGCCGCGTTTCATTTCGTAATCCCATTTGACCATTTCACGCAGCATGCCCGCCTGGTCATACATCTCTTGCGCCCAATGGATATGCACACTGCGCGATCCTTCCGCGCCCGTTTCGGTGAACGGCGTGCGGCCGGAGGTCAACAGCATCGGGATCCGGTCGCGGCTCGCGTCGATCAGCATGTTGATCGCGTTCGCGGTGCCAACATTGGTGTGCAGCATCACCGCCTGCGCGCGGCGCGTCACCATCGTATAGCCGTGCGCCATCCCCACCGCGGCATTCTCATGCGGCACCACCATCGGTTTCGGCACCTTCCGGTTGGTGCGCGCGGCCCGTGCATAAGCCTCGACAATCGGGGCGAAATCGGTGCCGGGATTGACGAATAAATGCTCGATCCCATGCGCCGACAGCGCGTCGAGGTAATCTTCCGCGGCGATGCGTGTCATGTGGCTTTAGCCTCTCTCATCGCGCGCCAGATTTTTTCCGGCGTCGCGGGCATATCGATATGGGTGACGCCCAACGGCGCCAGCGCGTCCAAAATCGCGCAGATCACCGTTTGCGGCGACGCCATCGCCCCCGCCTGTCCCGCGCCCTTGACGCCCAGAGGGTTGGCGTTGGTCGGGGGACCCTCCAGCACGATATTCAGATCGGGCAAATCGGCTGCTTTCGGCACCGTGTAATCCATCAGCGAGCCACTCAATAATTGCCCGGATTCTGAATCGTAAACGGTGTTTTCCAGCAGAGCCTGCCCAATCCCCTGTGCCAGCCCGCCCTGAACCTGCCCAATCGTCAGCAGCGGATTAATAATGGTCCCGTAATCATCGACGCCATGATAGCGATCCAATGTCACAAGTCCGGTGTCAGGATCGATCTCGACCTCGGCGATATGACAGCCATTGGGAAACGTAATGACATCCAGCAGGTTCCAGACATAGGTATCGAGCAGCACCTCCCGCGCCACATCCAGCAAGCCCACGGCGCGCCCGTCCGCCCGAAACTCTCCCTGGATGAACTGGATTTCCTCCGGTTTCGCTTGCAACAATGTCGCCGCCACCGGCATCGCCTTGGCGATCACCTGCTCCATCGCGCGAAACAATGCCGCGCCGCCCATATGCATCGATCGCGCCCCGCCATGCCCATTGCCCGCGCGAATTTTCGAGGTATCCGCCTGGACATATCGAAAGGCGGCGGGATCGAGCCCCAGATAATCCGCGGCGATCTGCGGATAGGTCGTTTCATGCCCCTGCCCGTTCGACTGCGTCCCCACGCGGATTTCGACGGCGCCATCCTTGGAAAATACCAGCTCCGCCCCCTCATTCGGCGCCCCGCGCGCGGTTTCCATGAAACAGCACAAGCCCAGACCGCGCAGCCGTCCGTTTTGTTCCGACAACGCTCTACGCACGGCGAACCCGTCCCGATCGGCGAGCCGCATTGCCCGATCGATCGCCCCCGCGAACAACCCGCCATCGATCACGCTGCCCAACGCCTTGGGATAGGGAAACACCGTCGCGAAATTGCGCCGCCGCAAGTCCGCCGGATCGTATCCGTATCGTCGCGCCGCCAGATCGATCAGCCGCTCCAGCAGATAATTCGCCTCCGGCTTTCCCGCGCCGCGATAGGCATCGATCGGCACGGTATTGGTGAACGCGCCGCGCACATCCATCGCGATCGCCGGAATGACATAGCCTCCACCCATCGCATTGGCCGGCGCGTTGGTGGAACTGCCGGGCCCGCCCCCCGACATATAAGCGCCGAGATTCGCCACCGTCTGGACATCCAGCGCGGTAAATCCGCCGTCAGCATCAAGCCCTAACCGCGCGGTCGTGATATTATCCCGCCCTTGCGCGGTGCTGACAAAATCCTCAGCCCGTTCCTCGATCCATTTTACCGGCCGTCCAAGCACCTTCGCGGCGTGCAGTAAAAGCACCCATTCCGGATACAGAGCGTTCTTAATGCCAAAACCGCCGCCCACATCGGGCGCGCTCACCACGACGTCATCATGCGACACACCGAATATGGCATCGGCGAGCTGATCGCGGATCGCATGCACACTCGCCGCCGAAACGAACAGATGGAATTTCGCTCCCTCATACCGCCCGATCGCCGCGCGGGTCTCCAACGGCGCGATGATCAGCCGGTTATTGATCAGGTTCAGTTCCACGACCTGCGCCGAGGCCGCCAGCGCCGCCGCGACCGCCGCCTTATCACCCTTCTGAAACCGAAATGATAAATTGCCGGGCACCGCGTCCCACAGCAACGGCGCGTCGGGCCTTAATGCCACCATTGCATCGACCACGGACGGCAAAGGCCGATACGTCACCACGATCTTTTCCGCCGCGTCGCGCGCCGCCGCTTTACTGTCCGCGACAACGAACGCCACGGGATCGCCGACATGCCGCACCCGATCGCGCGCCAAAGCCGGTCTGGGCGGTATCAACATCGGCTCCACGGTCGCCACGGGCGTCGCACACGGCAGCAGCCCCAAACCCGCGATGTCCTGATACGTAAACACCGTCGCGCCGCTCACCGCGCTGACATCGATCCCCTCGATCACCGCATGGGCGTGTGGCGAGCGCACGACGCAAGCCCAGAGCTGTCCGGGAAAATCCACATCCTCAACGAAAACGCCGGTGCCGGTCAGAAAGCGCGCATCCTCGAAACGCCGCGTTGACTGGCCGACGAATGTCATCGCGCACCCCGAACGAGCCGGCCCGGCAGAGCGTCCGTCGCCTCACCCTCCCGATAGACCGGCACGCCCGAAACGATCGTGGCGGTATAGCCCTCGGCGCGCTGGATCAATCGCCGTCCGCCCGCGGGCAGATCATACACGACCTCGGGCGCGCGGATCCGCAACCGGTCATAATCGATGATATTCACATCGGCTTTTTTACCGGCGGCCAGCACACCTCGATCGGTCAGACCGATGGCCTCGGCTGAATCCCGTGAGATCCGCTTCACAGCCCAGGGCAGAGAGAATTTGTTGCCTTTGCGGTCGCGGGTCCAATGCGTCAGCATCGTGGTGATGGCGCTGGCATCGGATAAAATTCCGACATGCGCGCCGCCATCACCGAGACCAACGATGGTGCTGTCATGCGCCAACATGTCATGCACGCTGTCCAGATCGCCAAAACTGTAATTCGATAGCGGCCGATACAACAGGTTCTTGCCATCATTCTCCAGTAACAAATCATAAGCCAGATCGGCGGGATCGCGCCCCATCCGTAACGCCATCGCCGCCACACTGTCCTCCGGCGTTGGCTCATAATTCGGCGGATCGGTCATCGGAAACATCCGATCCCACCGCGCGACCCGGCGGCGGAGCGATTCGTCCGCCGTTTGTTCCGCCAGGATCCGCGCCCGCATCACGGGATCGCGCAACGCCGCGATTTTCCGCTCGAACGGCAAATCGGCCAGCGTTTCATAAGACGGCCGTCCGGTGAACGGATTTTGCGAAATCTCGAACCCCAGAATGATGCCCGTGGGCCGCGTCAGCACCTGGCCCAACATCGGATCGCCGGCACGGCTCGCCTCGGCGATCCATCCGGCGATCCGGCGCCATTCCTCGGGCTTCGCGTCACGCTGCAGGATCGTGATCGCCATGGTTTTGCCGCTGCGCGCGACCAGCCGCCGCAGCATCGCGAATTCCGGCGCGGCATCGTCGAAATCCGATATCACCTGCAACCATCCCGCCGGCAGCGCCTTGGCTATCGCCATCAGCTCCGCCTCATCCGCGTCCAAAGTCGGGATATGCGCACCGGCCTTGGTCTTGTGATTGATCGTCCGCGACGTGGAGAACCCGAGCGCCCCCGCGCGGATCCCTTCGGCCGCCAGCCGTCCCATCTCCCGCGCCTCAGCCGCTGTGGCGGGCTCCCGATCCACGCCCCGTTGGCCCATCACATGCACCCGCAAAGCGGCGTGCGGCACCTGCGTGGCGATATCCATATCGTAACGGCGCGCCGCCAGCGTATCCAAAAACCCCGGAAAATCGTTCCAGGTCCAGTTCAATCCTTCCAACAGAACCGGCTCGGGGATATCCTCCACCCCTTCCATCAACTTGATCAGCAGGCCACGATTTTCCGGCGCGCAGGGCGCGAACCCGACGCCGCAATTGCCGATCAGCGTCGTCGTCACGCCATGCCAGGATGACGGCGTGATCCGGTTGCTCCAGGTCGCCTGCGCGTCGTAATGCGAGTGCGGATCGATGAAGCCGGGCGTGACGATCTTGCCGCGCGCGTCGATTTCCTCAAGTCCCTTGGCGGTGACCGCGCCGATCTCGACGATCCGGTCGCCGTCGATCGCGATATCAGCCTC
>JAYVXQ010000117.1:0-20463 GCA_043785025.1 Acetobacteraceae bacterium | reverse complement strand
GCGCCATGGCCATCAGAGTGCTGATTTTGGCGCCGCCGCCGGACTGCCCGAATATCGTGACATTCGCGGGGTCGCCGCCGAACTCGGCGATGTTGGTGTGGATCCAGCGCAACGCGGTCACCAGATCCAGCACGCCGAGATTGCCCGATTCGGCGTAATCGACGCCGCCGAGACGCGCCAGATACAGATGTCCGAACACGTTCAGCCGGTGATTGACGGTGACGACAACGACGTCGCCTTTGCGCGCCAAATTGGTGCCGTCGTACACCGGACTTGAGCCCGAGCCCGTCGAAAATCCGCCGCCGTGGATCCACACCATCACCGGACGGCGATGATGGTCGCGCAAGGCGGGCGTCCAGATGTTCAAGGCGAGGCAATCCTCGCTTTGGCTTTGCTCATTGGCCCATGACGCGGCGTACGACGGGCGCGCGCGGATCAGTTGCGGGCACGACGCGCCGTAGGCGATGGCGTCGCGGATGCCAGCCCATGCGGCGGGGGGGGTGGCGGCGCGGAAGCGGTTCGTGCCCTCGGTCGAGGCGCCGTAGGGGATGCCGCGGAAGACGCGAATACCCTCGTTCACCAAGCCCCGCACACGGCCGCGCGAGGTTTCGGCGACCGTGCTCTGGGTTTCGGTTTTCTTGCGGGGGGCGGCCGATGCGGACGCGCTCAAACCCATGCCTATTGTGGCGAAGGCGGTCCGGCGGGTCAGCATCGGCGGGCCCGGACTAGCCGCGCCCGATGAACGGCATTTTCGTCGCCATGATGGTGACGAATTGCACATTGGATTCCAGCGGCAGGTTGGCCATGAACGCGACCTGCGCGCCGACATGGGACACGTCCATCCGCGCCTCAATTGCCATTTCTCCGTACGGCTGCATTTGCCCGTTGGTGGACCGCGCGGTCATCGGCGTCGCGGCGTTGCCGATGTCGATTTGGCCGGAGCAGATGTCGAACTCGCGACCGTCCAGCGCGATCGAGCGCGTGAGGCCGGTGACGCCGTGTTTCGTCGCGGTGTAAGCGACCGAGCCGGGCCGCGGCACATGCGCCGAGATCGATCCGTTGTTGATGATGCGTCCGCCGCGCGGCGACTGATCGCGCATGATGCGAAAAGCCTGATTGGCGCACTGGAACATCGCGTCGAAATTCACCGAAACGACACGGCGCCACATCTCGAACGTCATGTCGCCGAAATTGGTCGAGGGCACGTTGCCGCCGGCGTTGTTGAACAGCATGTCGACGCGGCCGAACGTGTCCTTGATTTTGGCGAAGGCGGCGGCGACCTGATCCGGATCCGCGACATCGGTCGGCACCGGCAAGGTTTTACCGCCCGTGGCGAGGCTCGCGGTTTCGGCCAGCGCCTCGGCGCGCCGGCCCAATAAGGCGACAGACCAACCGTCCTTGCACAGAGCCAAAGCCGAGGCGCGGCCGATGCCGCTGCCCGCGCCGGTGATGACCGCGATGCGATCCGTCATGATGTTTCCTCCGTTAGAGCATCATCCGATCAGGTTGACACACCTGATCGGATAAAGATGCTCGCTAAAACAAAAGTTTAGAGCGGTCTCCGTGAGCCAACGCGAACGGATACCGATCTAACGTGCCGTGTCGGTCTCCATTGTGGACCTTGGTTGCGAGCGGCGGAAGATGGTGCGAGCGTGGTTCGCACAAGGAGACGGATGATGACGCGTTTCGCCGCGATGGGGCTCGATCACCGGCATGTTTACGACATGACCGCGGGATTGCTGGCGGCGGGCGCGAGGTGCGTTGGATATGATCCGGTGACGTCGGACGCGCGGGTCCTGGCGGGATTTCAAAAACGATTTCCCGATGTGCCCGCCGTCGCGCGGGAGGCGTTGCTGGACGATGCCTCGGTCGATTTCATTGTGCTGTCGGCGGTGCCGAAAGATCGCGCGTCGCTGGCGATCGCGGCGATGCGGCGCGGCAAGGATGTGATGACCGATAAGCCGGGCGTTACCGCTCCGGAACATTTAGACGCTTTGCGTCAGGTTACCACCGAAACTGGGCGTTTGTGGTCGATGTGCGTGGGACGCGTCGCCTCCCCGTCCATTCAGGCGGCGATGGGCGTCGTGCGCTCCGGCGAGTTGGGGCGGCTGGTGCAGGTTGTCAGTCTGGCGCCGCATCGATTGAACCGGGCATCGCGGCCCGCGTGGTTTTTCGACCGGCCGTCCTACGGCGGGATCATCAACGATATCGGCGTGCACGGGATCGATCAGTTTCTGGCGCTGGCGGACGCGACCGAGGCGGTGATCGAATCGGCGACGATCGGCGTGCATGGCACCGAGCCCGCGGGGTTCGAGGATTTTTGTGAGTTCACGCTGAGCACGAAATCGGTGCGCGGGTACTGCCGCGCGGATTGGTTCACGCCCGACGGATTGCCAACCTGGGGCGATGGCAGATTGTTTCTGGTCGGCACCAGGGGATCGTTGGAGTTGCGGAAGAACCTGGATATCCAGGGCCGTCCGGGCGGCGATCATATGTTCATCGCCGGACGCGAGGGCACGCGGTATGTCGATTGCGGCGATTTGCCGGTGACCTATTATCGTGACTTCCTGACGGCGGTGCGCGGCAGGGATTTTTCGGCGCTGCCGCTTGAACCCGTGTTCACCGTCTGCCGGATGGCGATGGAGGCGCAGGCGCGCGCGAAACGCTTCGTCGCGGAGCGGCGTACGTGATCGGCATCGCCGTCATCGGGCTTGGCGCGGCGCTGGGGCCGCACGCGAAATCTCTGCTGGATCTGACGGCGCGCGCCAAGGTCATTCACGCGGTCGCGCGGGATCCCGAACGGCGGCGAATCGTATCGGAAACGTACGGATTTCCGGTCAGCTTGGATGCGTTCGCCGCGATCGCCGATCCGCGGGTCGATGCCGTGATGATTTTAACGCCCACCAACGCGCATCTGGATCTGGCGGAGGCGGCTTTCGCGGCGGGCAAGCACGTGTTGTGCGAAAAGCCGGTGGAAGTGACCGTCGCGCGCGGCGAACGGCTGGTCGCGGCGGGACGAAACGCGGGGTTACGGCTGAGCATCATGCTGCAAATGCGCTTCCGTGCGGCCAGCCTGCGACTGAAAGCGATGGTGGACTCCGGGGCTTTGGGTGAAATCCAGGCGGCGACGCTGACCGTGCCCTGGTGGCGCGCCCAAAATTATTACGATCAACCGGGACGCGGGGTGAAAGCGCGCGATGGCGGCGGCGTGCTGATGATCCAGGCGATCCACGGGTTGGATTTGTTTCGCTGGTTCGTCGGCCTGCGGTCCGTCGAGGCGGCGATGGTCCGCACCACCGCGGTGCATCGGATGGAAACCGAGGATTACGCCAGCGCATTGGTCCGATTGGGCAACGGCGCGCCAGGCACGATCGTCGCCACGGTCGCCGCCTATCCTGGCGGGTCCGAGCAAATCATGATCATCGGCGACAAAGCCACGGCCCGCATGGATGGAAGCAATTTGCGCGTGTCGTTCCTGGATGGCACCGAGGAAGTTTTGACCGATGAGACCGGCGGCGGGACGGGCACCGGATGGATGGCGTTCTCCCACGCGCCGCATCGCGCCGTGATCGCGGATTTCCTCGACGCCATCGAACAGGGTCGCGATCCCATGATCACCGGGGAAGAGGCGCTGGCGACGCAGCGCGTGGTCGACGACATCATCAACAAGGGAGTGTGAGTTATGCAAACGCTGTTGCCCATGGCGGAAAAACTGGCCGTGCGATTGAAGGCGCGGGGGGACACGATCGCGATCGCGGAGTCCTCGACGGGGGGGCTGGTGTCGGCGGCGCTGCTGTCGGTGCCGGGGGCGTCGGCATATTTTCGGGGCGGCAGCGTGGTGTACACGGCCTATGCGCGGTCGGCGTTTCTGGAAATCCCCAATCCGTTACCGGCACCGATCGAACGGGCCTCGACCGAGCCTTATGCGTTGCTGTTGGCCGATACGGTGCGGGCGCGGTTGAAGGCGACGTGGGGCGTGGGGGAGACCGGGGCGACGGGTCCGAACGGCAATCGTTATGGCGATAAGTCGGGACATACGTGCATCGCGGTGACCGGCCCAGGGTTTTCGAAGGCGATCACGCTGGAGACGGGGATCGAGGACCGGGTCGCCAATATGCGCGCGTTTTCCGAGCGGGTTTTGCAGTTGATCGCGGAGGCTTTGGGCTAGAGCGCGATCGTCTCGGATTGTTTGCAATCCGGGGCGTCAATCGCCCTCGGTCAAACGCGATCAACTCAACAGCATCGGCAGAAACCGGGTCAGCAAACCACCGGCATCGCGCAATGCGTGGGTGACGGTGAAATGATCGGCGGCGGGCACCGGAATAAGAACCCCCGGCATGTGGCCCGCCGACCGCCGCGCGTGAAACTCCCGGCTTTGATCGACCAGAGCCGGCAGTTCAGCGGTGCCATAAGCGATCGCCAACGGCTTGTTCACCAGCTTCAGGCGCATCGGGGACAGGTCCGCGACCTCCCGGTCCGTCAAACGCAGCTTGTCGTTGAGATCCGTGTCTTTGATCGGACCAAGTTCGAACAGCCCAGAGATCGACAGGCCCGCGCGGATCGCGGGATGACCGAGGCAAAGCGCGGTCAAATGGCCGCCAGCCGACCAACCAGCGAGGATCAGAGGACCGGATATCCCGCGCGAGGGGCCGTTGGCGGCGAGCCAGTCAAGTGCCGAAATAATTTCGGCGACGATCTGAACCAACGACGCATCAGGCGCCAGCGTATATCCCGGCAGCGCCGCCGACCATCCTCGCGCGTACGGACCCTCGATCAAATTGGTCATCACGTCTTTATTGTTACGTTGCCAGTAGCCGCCATGAATGAAAACGACGCAGGGCGCGGCGGGGTCTTTCGCGGGGAAAAGATCCCACAGATGCCGCTCCCGCGGGCCGTAACGAAGATCCAGATGGGCGGAATGTTCAGCGCGGAACACGGCGGAGCTGGCGGCACGGGCGGCGTTCAGCGCCCCGCTGTTGGCGACATGGTTGGTGTTGTCATAGGCGGCGTCGCGTTCCTTTTGACTCATCGTCGACCAGTTCATGCCGTCACCGTTTGATACCAGTCCATGATCTGGCGGCCTTGCCAGAACAGCGTGCCGGGTTTTCCGGCCATGTGCGCCAAGGCTTTTTCGAACCAGCCGATGCGATGGGGGACGCCGCTGATATAGGGATGCACCGCCAAACCCATGACTTTCGCACCTTGAGTTTCAGCCTCCTGATACAGACGGTCGAATTGGGCGACAATGCGGGTGAACAATTCCTCGGCCTGATGATGCTGGATCATCATGATCGGGATGTCGTTCAGTTCGACGCTGTAAGGCATCGTCAGCAAAGGACCGTGCTGGGTTTTGATGGTGGTGGGCAGGTCGTCGATCACCCAGTCGGCGCAATATTTAATCCCGGCCTCGGCGAGCAGATCGGGTGTTTCCAGCGTCTGGGTCAGGCCGGGGGCGAGCCAGCCGACGGGATCATGGCCGCCGGCCGCGCGCAGGGTGTCGATGGCGCGGCGGATCATGGCGCGCTGATCGGCGACCAGATGGGTGGCGATTTGGTCGAAGCCGTGCACCATGAACTCCCATCCCGCGTCACGCGCCGCCTGGGTTACGCGCGGATAGGCGGCGGGGACGGCGCCGTTGATGGCCAGGGTTGGCGCGATGCCGAGGGCGTCGAGTGCCGCTTTCACGCGCCAGAAACCCACGCGCATGCCGTATTCGTGCCAGGCCCAATTGGGCAGATCGGGAAGGACCGAGGCGGATTGGGGCGGGGTGAGGACCTGACGGGGCATCGCGCGGGCGATGTCCCAACGCTCGATGTTCACGACGACGAAGACGGCGACGTGCTTGCCGTTGGGCAGCGCGAGCTTCGGGCGGTCGATGCTGGCCTGATAGGCGAGACGGTTGGCGGGTTCCATGACGCCAGGATGGACTGGAACGGCCTGGTGCCTCAAGGGCGAAGAAATCTGGGCTCTGCCCAGGACCCCGCCAGGAGGGCGCCGCCCTCCTGGACCTCCGCCAAGGGCGATAGCCCTTGGATCCCGCTGATTTGCTCCCGTGGTGAAGGAGGGCCATCCACAACGTATCAGCGTCCGTGCAGGCCCTCCTTCACCACGGGAGCAAAATGGATAGATCCCAAAGGGCCATGCCCTTTGGTGGGGGTCCCATGGTCCCTGGGGGGCGACGCCACCGAGCGGGTTTCAGGGCAGCGCCCTGATTTCCCCCTCGCCCCCTTGTGATCCGCCCCATGCACCGGTAAAGCCCCGCCCTTCCTTCACGATCCTTCTCCCGTTGAAAGTTTAGCGCATGTTTTCCAGGTTGCTCGGCTTCATGTCGGCCGACATGGCCATCGACCTCGGCACCGCCAACACGCTGGTTTACGTGAAGGGCCGGGGCATTGTCCTGGCCGAGCCAAGCGTCGTGGCGATCGCGGAAACCCGGGGCAAGAAACACGTCGTCGCGGTCGGCGAGGAAGCGAAGCTGATGTTGGGCCGCACGCCCGGCTTCATCACCGCCAGCCGCCCGCTGCGCGACGGCGTGATCGCGGATTTTGAGGTCGCGGAGGAAATGATCAAACATTTTATCCGTAAGGTGAATAACCGCCGCGCGTTTGCGTCGCCGTTGATCATCGTATGCGTCCCCTCGGGGTCCACGGCGGTGGAGCGGCGCGCCATTCAGGAAAGCGCCGAAAGCGCCGGTGCCCGCAAAGTGCAACTGATCGAGGAGCCGATGGCCGCCGCGATCGGCGCGGGCCTGCCGGTGACCGAGCCCTCGGGGTCCATGATCGTCGATATCGGTGGTGGGACGACCGAGGTCGCGGTGATCTCCCTCGGCGGCATCGTCTATTCACGCAGCGTGCGGGTCGGCGGGGATAAGATGGATGAGGCGATCATCTCCTATATCCGACGGGCACATAATCTGCTGATCGGCGAGTCCTCGGCCGAGCGGATCAAGATGGACGTGGGCGCGGCGAACGTCTTGCCGGGCCGTGACGAGGGGCCGTATCGCGAGGTGCGCGGCCGCGATCTGATCAACGGCGTGCCGCGCGAGATCATTGTCAGCCAGGCGCAAATCGCCGACAGCCTGAGCGAGCCGGTGGCGCAAATCGTGGAAGCGGTGAAGGTGGCGCTGGAGAACACCCCGCCCGAGCTGGCCGCCGATATCGTCGATCGCGGCATCGTGCTGACGGGCGGCGGGGCGCTGTTGAACCGGTTGGATCAGGTGTTGCGCGACGCGACCGGCCTGTCGGTGATGGTCGCGGAAAATCCCCTGCAATGCGTGGCGCTTGGCACCGGACGGGCCCTTGAAGAACGCAAGCGACTCGGCAATGTGTTGACCAGCATGTATTGACCCGGATCGGCTCATGCGGGCCGGTTCGATGATATGATGAAGCGTTCGCCGCCACACAGCCATGGACACGGTGCATCGGGTTCGTGTTTTTAGCCCATGTGCCCCCCGGCTAATGCCCCCCGTCTAATGCCCCCCGTCCAATCAATGAAGTTGGAGCATGATCGGCCCGTCCATCCATACCCGCCATGCCCTGGCCCGCCTGACCCTGCCGGTGATGGTGGTGGTGGCGTTCGGCCTGATGCTGGTGGGCAAGGTCGACACGGTGGTGGTGGAGCGGGTGCGGATCGCGGTCTACGACACCAGCGCCCCGATCTACGCCGCGCTCGCCGAGCCATTGGGCCGGATCAACCGCTTCGCGTCGGAAACGCGAGGCATGTGGACTCTGCGGGAGGAAAACGCGCGGCTGCGGTCGGAAAACGAGCAGTTGCGCCGCTGGCAATCGATCGCGCTGACGCTGGACGCGGAGAACCGGCGGTTGAAGACGGCGTTGCGCTGGATCCCGGACCCGGAGGCGTCGTATGTCACCGCGCGGGTCGTCGCCGACGCCGGCGGGGTCTATGCCAAGGCGGTGCTGCTGTCGGCCGGCCCCAATCATAGTTTGCGCAAGGGCGAGATCGCGCTGGATGAGCGCGGGCTGGTGGGCCGCATCACCGAGGTCGGCAGCCGCACCGCGCGCGTCCTGCTGATCACCGACATGAACAGCCGGGTGCCGGTCATTTTGGAAAGCAGCCGGACCCGCGCCATCCTGGCGGGCACCAACGGCCCGTGGCCCCGATTGTTATATATGTCCGAGGGCACCATCCCCAAAGAGGGCGAGCGGGTCGTGACCAGCGCCGAGGCCAACGCCTTCCCCGCCAATTTGCCGGTCGGCACCGTGCATTTCGACGCCAACGGGGTCGCCGAGGTCGAGCCGGACGCGCAACTCCGCGCCTTGGACATGGTCCGCGTTTTCGATTACGGCCTGGGTGGGCTCGCCCCGCCGGAGACGCCATCCCGGCCCACGCCGGGCCGCCACTGATGGATCGGCGCGCATGGCGCTGAGCGATCGGACGCCGGGGGTGCGGCGCGCGCTGACGTTCGGGCGCCGGCTGGACATGATCTGGCGCTATGCGTTTCCCGGCGTCACCAGCGTTTTTTTCATGGTGCTGTCGCTGGCGCGGTTCGGATTATGGGAGCAGGCGGCGCTGCTGCCCGCCGTCGCGCTGATTTGCGTGTGGTTCTGGTCCTTGTACCGGCCCGCGGCGATGTCTCCCCCAGTCGTCCTGTGCCTCGGCGTGCTCCTGGACGTCCTCGGATTTCTGCCTCTGGGCGTGGGCGGGCTGACGATGTTGACGGCGCATGGCATCGCGCTGCGGTTGCGGGCGTTCCTGATCCGCCACGGGTTCGCGTTGGACTGGTTGATTTTCTCGCTCGTCGCGAGCGGTATAGCGGCCATGAATTGGGCTCTGGTGTCGCTGCTCACGTTGTCGCTGCCTCCTCCCGGACCGCTGATCTTTCACGCGGGCCTGGCGGTGGCGCTGTATCCGGCGGTGGCGATCCCGCTGGCGCTGGCGCATCGCACGATCGCGGATCCCGATCAGGCATGATCCGGCGCGAGACCACCGTCCGGCCCATTTTCACCCGCCGCGCCTTGCTGATCGGCGGGGCGCAAACCCTGGCCTTGGGGGGGCTCGCCGCGCGGCTGCGCCAGGTGCAGCAGCAGGAGGGTCCGCGCTATACCACGATGGCCGAGGATAACCGGGTTACCGCGCGCATGTCGGCCCCGCAGCGCGGCCGTATCCTGGACCGGTTCGGCACCGTGCTGGCGGGCAGCCTGATCAACTGGCGCGCGCTGCTGATCGCCGAGCAAACCACCAATGTCCGCCAGACCCTGGATAATTTCTCCGCCATCGTGCCGCTGACCGACACCGAGCGGGCGCGGATCGAGCGCGACCTGCATCGCGGCAAAAGCTTCATTCCGATCCTGGTCAAAGAGTTCCTGAGCCGCGACAACATGACCCGGATCGAGGTGAACGCGCCGGCCCTACCCGGTATCCTGGTCGATGTCGGGACCACGCGGACCTATAATTATCCGTACGAGCTGGCGCATATCATCGGCTATGTCGCGCCGCCGAACGAGGCGGATATGAACGGCGATCCGCTGATGGCGCTGCCGGGCCTGAAAGTGGGCCGCATGGGGATCGAGAAATATCATGACCTCGCGCTGCGCGGCCGGCCCGGCGTGGTGCGGCTGGAGGTCAACGCGTTCGGCCGGGTGATCCGCGAGCTGGATCGCACCGGCGGGCTGAACGGCGACGATATCGGGCTGACCTTCGATCTGGGCTTGCAGCAATCCATCCAGAAAAAATTGGGCGACGACGCCGCCAGCGCCGTGGTGCTGGACTGCCGCAACGGCGAGATCATGGCGATGGTGTCGAACCCGTCTTATGACCCCAGCCTGTTCGCCACCGGCGTGTCGCAGGCGCAATGGAAAGACTGGACCAAGGACCGGCGCACGCCGTTGATCAACAAAGCGGCCTCGGGCCTGTACGCGCCGGGATCGACGTTCAAAATGGCGACGGCTCTGGCGGGTCTGGACGCCAAGACCATCGGGTTTCATGACCGCATCAGTTGTCCCGGCCATCTGGACCTCGGCACCAGCCGGTTCCATTGCTGGAACAAGAAGGGGCATGGCGCGCTGGATCTGCGCGGGGCGCTGAAGCTGAGTTGCGACGTGTATTTCTATCAGGTGGCGTTGCGCACCGGCATCGACAAGATTTCCGAGATGTCGCACCGGTTGGGCATGGGGACGGAGTTGGAGCTGGATATTCCGGGCCAGCGCCAAGGCCTGGTGCCGACCCGGGAGTGGCGGCAGAAGAAGGGCCATCCCTGGCTGTTGGGCGATACCGTCGTGAGCGGCATCGGCCAGGGCTATATCGCGGTTTCGCCGCTGCAACTGGCGACATACTGCGCGCGCATCGCGACCGGCCGCGCCATTCAGCCGCATTTCACCCGGCGCAACGCGGGCGAATTGCAACCGGGCTCGCAGGCCGAGGACTGGCCCGATCTGGGGATCCCCGAGACGTTTTTGCAGGCAATCCGCGGCGGGATGAACGCGGTCGTCAACGAGGGCGGCGGCACGGCGCCGAAAGCGCGGCTGCCCGGTGGGATCCACATGGCGGGCAAAACCGGCTCGTCGCAGGTGCGGCGGGTGACGCGCAAACAGCGCGAGAGCGGCACCTTCGACAGTAAAAACCTGCCGTGGGAGTTCCGCCCGCATGCGCTGTTCGTCGCCTACGCGCCCTATGAGCAGCCGCGCTATGCTTTGGCGATCGTGGTCGAGCACGGCAATGCCGGAGGGGCGGCGGCGGCGCCGCTGGCGCGCGACATCATGATCGAGGTGTTGAAGCGCGATCCCGCGAGCAAGCCTGATGGGCCCGCTCAGGTCGCCGAGATCAGGCGATGATCTCGCAGCGGCTGTCGCGGCGGAACACGCTGGACATCACGGCGCGGATTTTCCGGATCAACTGGCTGCTGATCCTGTTACTGTGCGCGCTGGCGGCGGTCGGCTACATTGCGCTGTACAGCGCCGCGGGCGGATCGCCGGAGCCTTACGCGACGCGGCATATCCTGCGTTTCGCCTTCGGGCTGCTGTTGATGATCTGTATCGCGCTGGTGGACATCCGCTTCATCGCCCGGATGTCCTGGGTTGTGTACGCGGTCGGCGTCGCGCTTCTGATCCTGGTGTTGCGGGTCGGGCATGTCGGCAAGGGCGCGCAACGCTGGCTCGATCTGGGGGGCCAGCAGATCCAGCCCTCGGAGTTGATGAAATTGGGCTTGATCCTGGCCTTGGCGGCGTGGTTCCACCGGGCGCGGTGGGAGAAGATCGGCAATCCGCTATTTCTGGTCCCGCCCATTCTGCTCATTCTGCTGCCGGTCGGGCTGATCCTGAAGGAGCCCAATCTGGGCACCGCGATGATCACCGCGATGTTGGGCGGAGCGATGATGTTCGCCGCGGGCGTGCGCTGGTGGAAATTCGTTCTGGTGCTGCTGCCGCTGCCCTTCGCGGCGCAATACGCCTACCACCATCTGCACGACTACCAGCGCGCGCGGATCGACACCTTCATGAACCCCGAGAGCGATCCCCTGGGTGCCGGCTATAACATCATCCAGTCGAAGATCGCGTTGGGCTCAGGCGGATTATGGGGCAAGGGGTTCCTGAAGGGGACGCAGAGCCATTTGGACTTCCTGCCGGAAAAACAGACCGATTTCATCTTCACCATGATCGGCGAGGAGTTCGGGCTGGTCGGCGCCATCGCGGTGATCGCGCTGCTGCTGCTGATCATCTGGTCGGGATTATTGATCGCGCTGCGCTGCCGTCATCAGTTCGGGCGGCTGGTGGCGTTGGGGATTTCCTGCAATTTCTTTTTCTATTGTTTCGTCAACATCGCCATGGTGATGGGCGCGATCCCGGTGGGCGGGGTGCCGCTGCCGTTGGTGTCGCATGGCGGCTCCGCGATGATCACGGTGATGGTGGCGTTCGGGGTTTTGATGTCCGTGCAGGTGTATCGCGATGTGGAATTCGAGGACGGGGAGGATGAGGATTAGGGCATCATCATCCGGTCAGGTGGACACATCTGACCGGATAAAGATGCCCGCCAAAACAAATACCCAGAGCATCATTCGATCAGGTTGACCCACCGGATCGAATGATGCTCGCCAAACAAATAAACAGAGCGGGTTCCGTGAGCCAACGCGATCGGAAACCGCTCTAAGGCGACGCCCAACATTAATCGAGTCGCATACTTTCGCATCCAGAGCGACAGACACTCAGGATGAGCGTCCGCAGATCGCGCATTAATTTTTGGGCGTCGCCTAAGGTTTCACAATGAGCTTACCGGTGTTCTCGCCGCGGAACAGCATGCCAAGCGCGCGCGGCGCCTCCTCCAATCCGACGACGACATGGATCTGCTGGCCCAATTGACCGTCGCGGATGCGGGCGGCGAGCCAGGCCCGCGCTTCGCCGTAGCGGGCGTGATAATCGAACACCAGGAAACTCCTGAGTGTGACGCGCTTGCCGCCGATCGCACCCAGGTTCTTGATCCCGTACGGCGTGGCCTCGGCGGCGTGGGAGATGCGGCCGCAGATCACGACGCGGGCATCGGCGCGCAGATTGGCGAGGGCCGCGTCCAGGATCGGTCCGCCCACGTTATCAAAATACACATCGACGCCATCCGGGCAGGCGCGCGCGATGGCGGCGGTCATATCGGGCTCGTTCTTATAATCGATGGCGGCATGGACGCCGAGTTCCTCGCGCAGGAAACGGGTTTTATCAGGCCCGCCGGCGATGCCGATCACGCGGCTTCCGTCGATCAGGCCGATTTGCACCGCGATTTGTCCGACACCTCCCGCGGCGGCGGAGATCAACAGCGTCTCGCCCGGTTTCAGTGCGCCGATATCGCGCAGGCCGAAATACGCGGTGAGCGCGGAGGTGCCAAGCGGGCCCATCCAATCCTCCACCGAGCCGAGTTTCAGGTCGAGTTTCTGGGTTTGCCGCGCGAGCAAAATGGGATGCGATTGCCAGCCGGTGCGGCCTTGCACCAAATCGCCCGCGGCGAAATCGGGAGAGCCGCTGTCCAGCACGCGCGCGATGGCGCCGGCGCGCATGACCTCGCCGATCGCCACGCCGCGGGCGTAGCCCGAGGTGCCGGCGATCCAGGAGCGCATCGCCGGGTCAATCGAAATATACAGTGTTTCGACCAGCAATTCCCCAGGCTCCGGCGGGCGCACGCGGATCCGATCGGAAACGAAATGTTCCGGTCCCGGAATACCGTCCGGGCGCCTGTGCAGCAGGATGCGGTGGTTGAGCATGGGTCGCGGCTCCGCTGTGAATGAGGCAGCGTAAAGACAGGGGGGCGCGTTGGCGATATGCTGGCCTTCACGGACAGGGGGAGAGTGGAATGAACGATGTGGTGCGCCTGAAGCATGGCGCGGTGCAAGGCGCGATCGTCGAGGGGATCGCGGTGTTCAAGGCCCTTCCCTACGCGGCGCCGCCATCGGGCCCGCTACGGTTTTTACCGCCCATGCCGGTCGAAAATTGGTCTGGCGTGCGCGACGCGACGGCGTATCGCGGACGGGCCCCTCAGGCGGGACTGCGAAGTGCCACGCGGCCCGAACTGGAGGATTTTTCCGGCGCGCCGGATACGTCGCCGGATTCCGAGGATTGTTTGACCCTGCATGTCTGGACGCCCGCGGTCGGGACGGGAAAGCGTCCGGTGATGGTGTGGCTGCATGGCGGGGCGTTTTCTTATGGCAGCGCCAATTCCGAGCGGTTGCGCGGCAGCCGGCTGGCGAAGCGTGGCGATGTCGTGGTCGTCACGGTCAATCATCGTTTGAATATCTTCGGACATTTGGACCTGTCGGCGATCGGCGGCGCGGACTACGCGCGGTCCGGAAACGCGGGCACGCTGGATATGATCGCGGCCCTGGAATGGGTGCGCGACACTATTTCCGAGTTTGGCGGCGATCCGGACAATGTCACGATTTTTGGCGAGTCGGGCGGCGGCGGCAAGGTGAGCACGCTGATGGCCATGCCCGCGGCCGTGGGCTTGTTTCACCGCGCGATCATTCAAAGCGGGGCGGTCATCCGGCACCGGACGCGTGAGCGGGCGCGGGCGTTGACCGATCTGGTGATGCGGGAACTCGGGGTTTCCGACATCGCCGGATTGGTGTCGATGCCGATGGGGCGGTTGCTGGCGGCGATCAAGCCCGCCGAAAAAGCGTTGGGCCGGTCGCCGTTTCCGCTGTTCGATCGCTATCCGTTCGGCCCAGTCGTCGATGGCGACGTGCTGCCGCGCCATCCGTTCGATCCGGACTCGCCCGAGATGTCGCGCGATATTCCGCTGCTGATCGGCGACATGAAGGATGAGACCGCGAGCTTCCTGGCCCATGACGATCTGGTCTGGCATCGGGATTTATCGGAGGCGCAGATGATCGAGCGCATCCGGACCATCGCGGGCGATCACACCGATCGGGTGGTCGCGGTGTATCGGCGGTTATATCCAGACGACAGCCCGGCGGATCGGCTGATCGCGGCGACGACGGATGCGCAGTTTCGGATCCGTTCCTTGACGTTGGCGCAGCGGCGCATCGGTCGGACCTGGATGTATGCGTTCGAGTGGGAGACGCCAGTGTTGGGCGGGAAGATGAAAGCGCCGCACGCGATGGATGTTCCGTTCACCTTCGATACGATCGATCTGACCAACGCGACCGGTGGCGGCGAGGTTCCCGCGCGGTTGGCCGTCCAGATGTCGGGCCTGTGGGCGGCGTTCGCGAGGACCGGCGCGCCCGCGCATCCGGGGATCCCGCATTGGCCCGAGTACGACAGGCGGGATCGGGCGACGTTGATCCTGGACGCGACGTGCCGGATCGAGAACGATCCGCGCGGTGAAGCACGCGCATTGTGGCAAGATATCACGGGTACGGCATGAAGGAGGCGATGATGCGCGTTCAAACAGTCACCGGCGCGATCGACGTGTCGGCACTTGGCCGGACATTGATGCATGAGCATCTGTTCATCGCCTTTCCCGGCGCGCGCTTCGATAGCGCCGCCGTATTCGATCGCGCCGCCTTCATCGCCGAGGCGGTGAAGCGTCTCGTGCAATTGCGCGTCGAACATGGTGTCAGAAGCTTCGTCGATCCCTGCCCGATCGAGTTGGGCCGCGATGTCACGATGATGCGGGAAATCGCCGAGAAATCCGAAATGCACATTATTTGCACGACCGGATTCTATTTCGAGGCGATGGGATTGCCGATTTACTGGCGCGCGCGGACGACGGAGGAAATCGCCGAGCTTTACATCCGCGAAATCACCCTGGGTATCGGGACCTCCGGCACGCGCGCGGGGGCGATCAAGGTGGCGACGGGAGCGCCTTCGATTTCCGAACTGGAAATGAAGTTCCTCGACGCGGCCTGCATGGCGCAGAAGGCGACGGGCGTGCCGATCATCACCCATACGCAGGATGGGTTCGCGGGTCCGGATCAGCAGCGCGCCTTCGCCGCCGGCGGCGTGGCGGCGCGGCACTGCCTGATCGGACATTGTTGCGGCAACGCCGATCCCGCGTATCACAAAGTGGTGGCCGATGGCGGATCCTATATCGGCTTCGACCGCATTGGGTTGTTACGCTATCAGCCCGATGAGGTGCGCGCCGATAATCTGGTGACCCTGGTGCGCGGCGGACATCGGGCGCAGGTGATGATGAGCCAGGACCGGCATTGCGGCTGGTTGGGGAAATTCGCGCGCCAGATATCCGCGGCCGAGCAGGCGCATATCGATGGGCTGCGCGCCGAAGGGAAATGGCCGCCGCCCTATACTTATTTGTTCACCGATTTCGTGCCGATGCTGCGGTCGCGGGGGCTGACCGATGCCGAGATCTTCTCGATGCTGGATGACAACCCACGGCGGTTCTTCGCCGGTGACGCGCTGCCGGGGATCTGAGCCATGCGGGCTTTGGTCACGATATCCGGGGGTGTGGCACTTCGCGACGTCGCGGAGCCGGAGCCCACCGCGCATGAGGCGGTGGTGGCGGTGAAGGCGTTCTCGCTCAATCGCGGCGAGTTGCGCTCCATCGTCAGTAACGGCGAGGGCTGGATCCCCGGTCAGGACGTCGCGGGTGTCGTGGTCACGCCGGCGGCGAATGGCGCGGGTCCACCGGCGGGCGCGCGGGTGGTCGCGTTGACCGACGAATTCGGATGGGCCGAACGGGTCGCGGTCTCGCCGCACCGGATGGCGGTTTTGCCAGATAGAGTCAATTTCGCGCAGGCATCGGTTTTGCCGGTCGCGGGGTTGACGGCGTTGCGCTGTTTGCGTCTTGGCGGATCGTTGTTGGGACGGTCTGTGTTGATCACCGGCGCGGCCGGGGGCGTGGGGACGCTGGCGGTGCAAATGGCGGCGCGCGCCGGGGCGATCGTGACGGCGGTCGTCGGGCGGGCGGACCGCGCGGCGGGGTTAGAAGCGTTAGGGGCCACCGCCGTCGCGGTTGGGATCGAAACGGTTCAGGGACGGTTCGCGTTGATCCTGGAAAGCGGCGGCGGCGCTTCGTTGCAAGAGGCGGTGAAACTTGTGGAGCCGAGAGGGACCGTGGTGGTTTATGGGAACTCGGCGAACGCGGTTTCGTCTTTGAGTTTCGGGGATTTCCGGGCGGCGCAGAACGCGCGGATCCAAAGTTTTTTCTATTTCACATCGGAACCGGAGGAACGGTTCGCGCCGGATGTGGCCGTGCTGGTGGGAATGATCGACAGGGGCGATCTGACGCCGGTGATCGGCGCGTTACATCCCTGGACCGAATTCGCGGCGGTGGCGGACTCGTTACGAGATCGGCGCATCGCCGGTAAAGCCGTGTTCACGACGGAGTATTGAGACATGGACGCGGATTATATCGTGGTCGGCGCGGGCTCGGCGGGATGTGTGGTCGCCGCGCGGCTATCAGAAACCGGCGCGCGGGTGATCTTGTTGGAGGCGGGACCGAAGGACACGCTGCCCTGGATCCATATTCCGGCGGGGATGTTGAAGCTGCTGTATCATCCGGTGGTGAACTGGAATTATAGCGCGGAGGGGACCGAGGGCAGCGGCGGGCGGCGCATCCATTGGCCGCGCGGGAAGACGCTGGGTGGGTCGAGCTCGATCAACGGGATGCTGTATGTCCGCGGCAATCCGGCGGATTTCGACGGTTGGGCGCAGATGGGCTGCCGCGGGTGGAGTTTCGACGACGTGCTGCCGCTGTTTCAGAAATCGGAATCGTATCAACAGGGTGGCGATCCGGCGTTTCGGGGTCAGAACGGACCCTTGAAGGTCGAGGATTACCGGACGATCCTGCCGTTGACGCATCAGTTCATCGCGGGTGCGCAACAAGCGGGATTTCCGTTCAGTCCCGATCTGAATGGAAAGACGCAAGAAGGTGTCGGGTATTCGCAGATGACCCGCAAGGGCAAGTGGCGGGGGTCGACGGCGCAAACATTTTTGAAGGAGGCCGAGGGGCGGCCGGGTTTGAAGGTCGAAACGAACGCGCTGGCGTCGCGGCTGTTGTTCGAGGGACGGCGGTGCGTGGGTGTCGCGTTCCGGCAAGGCGGGGCGGAACGGGAAATCCGCGCATCAAAGGAGGTCATCCTATGTGGCGGCGCGATCAACTCACCCCATTTGCTGCAAATCTCCGGCGTCGGTCCCGGCGCGCATTTGCGATCGCTTGGGGTTGAGGTCGTGCATGATCTGGCCGGCGTTGGCGGGAATTTGCAGGATCATTACGTGGCACGCGTGTCGCATCGGGTGAAGGGATCGATCTCGATCAACAAAATGGCGCGGGGCTTGCGGCTGGCGCGGGAAGTCGGGCGGTTTTTTCTGCAAGGGCGCGGCGCCTTGACCTTCGGGGTCACGACAGCGCAGGTTTTTTGCCGCTCCAGCCCAGAAAAATCCAGTCCGGATCTACAACTTCTGTTCACACCGGCGAGTTACGATCCGGCGAAATTCGGCGCGTTGGAGCGGGAGGACGGCATGACCGTCGCGGTGTGTCCGGTGCGGCCGGACAGCCGCGGAACGATCATGGCGCGCTCCGCCGATCCGGCCACGGCACCGGTGATCACGCCGAATTATTTGTCCGACGGGAACGATCAACGGGTGCTGCTGGCGGGGATCCGGTTCGCGCGGGAAATTTTCGCCGCCTCGGCGATTTCGCGGTTTAGTGTGGTGGAGACGTTGCCGGGACCCGACGTTCAATCCGACGCCGGATTGATCGATTACGCGCGGAATTTCGGCAACACGATCTATCATCCGGTGGGGACGTGTCGGATGGGCCAGGGGCCGTCCGCCGTGGTCGATGACCGGTTGCGCGTGCACGGCATCGGCGGGCTGCGGGTGGTCGATGCCTCGATCATGCCGACGCTGACGACGGGCAATACCAACGCGCCGACGATCATGATTGGGGAGAAGGGCGCCGCGATGATCCGGGAGGACGCGGCTTAGCCCATTTGTTTGGGCTGGCGTCTTTATCCGAACAGGTGTTCCACCTGATCGGATGATGCGCTTAGCCCGGCATCGCGATCCGGCGTCCCGCGCCTTTCGGCAAGGTCGCGGGAGCGTGACGGGCGACCATGGCGGCGAGAGATTTTCGCGTGTCCTCGGGGAACGGCGCCACGCGGCGGACGCTCATGTCGATATGCAACGCCATCAATTCCTGCACGGCCGAGCGTTCGCCGCTGTCGACGTGGAACATCTCATGAAAATAATGCACGCGCTTGGTGTCCGCGCCTAGCAGCCAGGTGTGGACGCGCAGTTTGTCGCCAAGCCGGACCTCGCGTTCATACACCGTGTGGGTTTCGGCGGTGAAGCAGGAGAAGCCGCTCCGCTCGCGATAGGCGTCGCCGATGTCGAGCGCGGCGTAAAGTCTATCGGTCGCGATGTCGAAGACGACGACGTAATAAGCAAGGTTGAGATGCCCGTTGGAATCGATCCATTCGGGGCGGACGACGTCGTCGTGGGTGATCACATGGCTGGTCATTGTGCGGCGCACCTTGTTTGGGAACGCGGGCTCGGTCAAGTTGGAAATTCGATGGTTTGGCCGGAAAATTCGCATGCGTCCCCCCCTTGAAACGCGAACGGCGTCGCGCACGCTCGCGATCGCCACGATCGTACTTGGCACCGCGATTTCCACTCTGGCGAATACGATCACCTCGATCGCGCTGCCGACGATGGCGCATGATCTGGGGGCCTCACCGTCCGCGTCGATCTGGATCGTCAACGCGTATCAATTGGCGGTGACGATCAGCTTGCTGCCATTGGCGTCGTTGGGCGATATATACGGATATCGTATCGTTTATCTGTTGGGCCTGGCGACGTTCACGGTTGGGTCGTTCGCCTGCGGGTTCGCGGACTCGTTGCCCCTTCTGATCGTATTCCGGGTGATCCAGGCGGCGGGGGCGGCGGGATTGATGAGCGTGAACTCGGCGTTGGTCCGGTTCGTGTATCCGCCGGAGCGGTTGGGCGCGGGCATGTCGGTCATGACGCTGACGGTGGCGGTGTGCTCGGCGTCGGGGCCGTCGGTGGCGGCGGGTTTGTTGTCGTTCGCGTCGTGGCACTGGCTGTTCTGGTTTAACGTGCCGATCGGGATCCTGGGGTTTGTGCTGGCGTGGTATGCGGCACCGCGGAACCCTCCGGCGGGTCATGCGTTTGATAAACCGAGTGCGGTGCTGAATGCTCTGACATTTGGATTGTTGCTGTTGGGGTTCGATGGGTTGGGGCATGGCGCGCATCCGCTCGTGATCGCCGCCGAATTGGCGGCGGGCGCGGGGGCGGCGTATTTTTTCGTCCGCCGGCAGAAGGGATTATCGGCGCCGATGTTGCCGGTGGATTTGTTTTTGCTGCCGGCGTTTGCTTTGTCGGTCGCGACGTCGGTGTGTTCCTATGCCGCGCAGACGATCGCGCAGATTTCGTTGCCGTTTTATTTTCAACTCGCGGGCGGAACGGCGCAATCGACGGTGGGGTTAATGATCACGCCCTGGCCGGCGGTGATCATGATCATCGCGCCGATTTCCGGACGGCTTTCCGACCGGTATCCGGCGGGACTGTTATGCGGCGCGGGCCTCGCGGTTTTGACCGCGGGTTTGTTGCTGATGGTGAACGTCGCGGCGGACGCCGGGTTGGCGGACGTGGCGTGGCGCATGGCGATTTGCGGGATTGGGTTTGGGTTTTTTCAGTCGCCGAACGTGCGGGCGCTGGTGTCAGCGGCGCCGCGCAATCGCAGCGGAGTCGCCAGCGGCATGATGTCAACGGCGCGCCTGACGGGACAGACGATTGGCGGGGTCACGGTCGCCATGGTGTTTGGGTTCACGCATGGCGATATCGTGAGCGGTGTGCATATCGTTTTGATGGCGGCCGCCGCGTTCTCAGCGGTGGCCTGTGTGTTGAGTTTCTTGCGGTTGCGCTAGAAATGTTTCGTTTTGGCGAGCATCTTTATCCGACCTGGTGTTCCACCTGATCGGATGATGCTCTGGAGCGGTATCCGTTCGCGTTGGCTCACGGATACCGCGCTACTTCTTTGTTTTGGCGAGCATTTCCATCCGCCCAGGTTTGTCAACCTGATCGGATAATG
>JAYVXQ010000116.1:0-6893 GCA_043785025.1 Acetobacteraceae bacterium | reverse complement strand
CTCCCGCACCCGTGATGAGCGGAAACAGCCCGCCCGAGGCCAGCGCGCTGCCAAGTACGGGTGTGAACAAGCTGGCGGCGATCGCGGCGGGCGTGCTGGCGGCGGCAGGACGCATTGACTCGGATCGAGGACGCAAGCCGGATCTGGAGCGTTTGCGCCAGGCCATGATCAACGCCATGCAACGCTTCGAAACCGAGGCGATCGCGACCGGGATGGACACCAACTCGCTGCGCGCCGCGCGCTATGCGCTGTGCGCCACGGTCGATGACATCGTGCTGAGCACACCGGAAGGGCGGGCCTCGTCCTGGACGCAGCAGGGCATGACCAGCATTTTCCATGGTGAGGTCGTGGGCGGAGAGCGGTTTTTCGACATTCTGGACCAAATGCAACGCGATCTCGGCCGCCAGGAGCCGGTCGTCGAATTAATGTACCTCTGCCTTTCCCTGGGCTTTGTCGGAAAATACCGCGTGCGGCCGCGCGGCGCGTCGGAAATCACCGACCTGCGCGAGGGGATCTACAACACGATCCGCCAGCGGCGCGGCGCCTACGAGCAGGAATTATCGCCGTCCTGGCGCGGGATCGACGCCGGGGCGCGGCCGTTGGCGCGGCGCATTCCCGCATGGGCTCTGGCGTTGGGCACCTTCGCGACCGCGACGGTGATGTACGTGGTGTTCACGTTCATGCTGGCGGGCGCCTCGGAAGTCGCGTTCGCGGAATTGTACGGACTGCCGCCAAGGGGCGCGGTGGTGGTGCCGCGGCAACCCGCGGCCGCTGCCCGGGTCGCCGCCGCTCCGGCTCCGGCACCCGTCGCGCCGGCGAATTTCGCGTTGAAATTGCGCCAGTTCCTCGCGCCGGAAATCAAAGAAGGCCTGGTCGAGGTGCTGGAGGACGCGCAAACCATCACCGTGCGCCTCGCCGGCCGGACGATGTTCGGATCGGGAACGGCGGCGCTGACCGCATCCTATACGCCGTTGCTGAACCGGATCGGCGATGCGCTGAACGACGAGTCGGGCAAGGTGAACGTCTACGGCTATACCGACAATCAACCGATCCGGACGGCGCGGTTCCCATCCAATTTCGAGCTGTCGCAGGCGCGCGCCGATGCCGTGCTGTCGCTGTTGCGCGGGCGGGTCACCGATCCGAAGCGGCTGACGGCACAGGGCAAGGGGCAGGAAGATCCTTTGGCGTCGAACGCGACGGCGGAGGGGCGCCAGCAGAACCGGCGCACCGAAATCGTCCTGCTGCGCGCGTCCGACGCATTATGAGCCTGACATCATGAAATCCTTTTACGCCTTCATCGTCTCCCGCTGGTGCCGCACCCTGATCGCCGTGCTGGTGATCGCCGTGCTCATCTGGTTCTGCGGCCCGCTTCTGGGTCTGGGGCAATTACACCCGCTGGAGACGGAAATCGCGCGCTGGATCGCCATCGCGGCGTTGTTCGCGGCGTGGCTGATCATCAACCTGATCCATGAGCTGAGGGCGCGTCAGAAAGAAACGAAACTCGCCGAGGGCATTGCCGAGGCCGCGCCCGATCCGAACGAAACGGCCTCGGCCGAGGAAGTGGCGCTGCTGCGCGACCGGATGCGGGATGCGCTGAAAACGCTGAAGAAAACCAAGATCGATGGGCGGTCGCGGACGCATCTGGCCACCCTGCCCTGGTATATGTTCATCGGCCCGCCCGGGGCCGGCAAAACCACGGCGTTGCGCAATTGCGGCCTGAAATTCCCGCTGGCGGACACGCCCGGCGGGTCGGACTCGTTGAAAGGCGTCGCGGGCACCCGCAACTGCGATTGGTGGTTCACCGATGAGGCCGTGCTGATCGACACCGCCGGCCGCTATACCACGCAAGACAGCCACGCCGAGGTCGATCAGGCCGCGTGGCTTGGCTTCCTGAAGCTGCTGAAACAGCATCGCAGGCGCCAGCCGCTGAATGGCGTCATCGTCAGCATCAGCCTCTCCGACCTCGCCGCGAATACCGAGGAAGAGCGTCTGACCCATGCCCGCGCCATCCGCCGCCGTGTGCGCGAATTACAGGATGAGTTGGGGGTGCGCATCCCCGTCTACGTGCTGTTCACCAAAGCCGATCTGATCTCGGGCTTCGTCGAGTTCTTCGCGAAATTAAGCCGGGAGGAGCGCGATCAGGTCTGGGGCATGACGTTTCCGCTGGACGCCGGGCCCCTGGATGCGAAAACCGATGACGAGGGCTCGGTCGCCGGATTCCGCGCGGGTTTCGACGCGCTGTTGGGCCGGTTGAATGAGCGGGTCCTGGACCGTCTGCAGGACGAGACGGATTTACGCCGTCGCAGACTGATCCACGGTTTCCCGCAGCAGCTCGCAACCCTGCGCGATGTCGCCAACGATTTTCTGACCGAGTGCTTCCGTCCAAGCCGGCTGGAGGCGCGGCCTTTGTTGCGCGGCGTCTATCTGACCAGCGGGACGCAGGACGGCACGCCGATCGACCGGCTGTTGGGCGCGATGGCGGCGGATTTCGGCCTGCCCAGGCAGGCGGTGTCGGCGTTCAGCGGCCAGGGACGCAGCTTCTTCCTGTCACGGCTGATGAAAGAAGTGATTTTCGGCGAGGCCGCTTTGGTCGGCATGGATCCGAAGGTCGAGCGCCGCAATCGCTATATCAGCTATGGCACCTATGCCGCTTGCGCGACCGTGCTTCTGGGCCTCGCGGGGGTCTGGCTGGCCAGCTACATCGGCAACACCGAATTGATCGGGCGCGTGCATGCCAGCGCCGAGCTGTATAACAGCCAGATCGCCGACCTCGCGAAGCGCGGCCCGTTGGACGTGGATCTGGAGGCGGTGGTCCCGCCGCTGAACACCTTGCGGTCAGTGCGGCGCGGCTACGACGAGCAGGATGCCGCCATTCCAACCAACCTGACCTTCGGGCTGTACCAGGGCGAGAAGCTCGGCGCGGCGGCCAGCGACGCCTATATCCGCGCTTTGGGCGGACTGCTGCTGCCGCGGTTGATCGCGCGGCTGGAAACGGAACTCGCCGCGCAGGTCCCCAATCCGCCGCTGCTGTATCCGCTGTTGAAAGTCTATCTGGTGCTGGGACGGCAGGGGCCGTTGGACAAAGATCTCGCGATGCTGTGGATCTCCCGCCATCTGCTCACGTCCTATCCGGGCGACGACTACGCGGCGAAGCGCGAGGCGCTGCTGGCGCACGCCGACGCGATGCTCAGCCGGCCCATCGGGAAAATCCCGTTGGATGAAAACCTGACCGCCCGCGCGCGGGAGGTTCTGACCAAGGTGCCGCTGGCCGATTACAGCTATGGCAGGATCATGGCCAGCAAGCGCGTGCGGGCTCTCGGCCCTTGGACCGTGGCCGATAAAGGCGGTCCCGCGGCGGCGCAGGTGTTCGAGCTGAATTCGCGCCGTCCCTTGGATACCGGCGTGCCGGGGATTTTCACATGGGCGGGCTACCACGACGTATTCCTCTCGGTGCTGCCGTCGGTGACGCATGATCTGAGCGAGGACGCCTGGGTTTTGGGTAAGCCGCAGCGCGACGCCCTGACCGCCGCCAAGGACACCAACAAGCTGCGGCGCGACGTCATGGGCCTTTATCTGCTGGAATATGAGCGGAAATGGGACGACATGCTCGCGGATATCGCGATCAAGCCATTTGGCGGCAACATGCGCCAGGCGATGGATCAACTGGCTTTGCTGGCCGCCCCGATCTCGCCGTTCCGGGAGGTTTTGGTGTCGGTGGACGCGCAGACGCAATTGAGCCGGGCGGCGGCGAGCGACGCGGCGGTCGCGGCGGCGCAGGCCAAAGGCGGTAAGGTGGCCGCGCGGGTCGGCGGGCTCGCGGGATCGGAAGTCCGCTCGGGCATGGGCCGGTTGCAGGCCGAGGGGCTGAGCATTCTGAACGAGGCGTTCGGCAACGATGCCTCCGGCAAGCCGGTCGATCCGGCATCCCGCGTCGATGACCATTTCAAGGTGCTGCATGATTTTGTCACCGGGGCCGAGGGGCGGCCATCGGGCATGGAAACGACGATCAAGAAATTTCAGGGAATGTACGACAATTTCAACCAGGTCTCCAACGCGCCGAACCAAGGGGCCGCGCTGCTGAACCAGGTGGCCGGGGGCGGCGGTGCCGCCGCGGCGCAGGTGGCGGAGATGGCCAAGGATATGCCCAAGCCGGTCGCGGCGATGATGGGCAGTGTGGCGAAAAGCGTCGAGGACGTGAAAAAGGCCGGTGCCGGGCAGGAAGTCGCCAATGCCTGGCGGTCACAAATTCTGCCGTTGTGCGACGCCGCGTTCAACCGGTTTCCGATGGTCGCCGGCAGTCCCGCCGACGTCCCGGTCGATGATTTCGCGAAACTACTGGGCCCCGCGGGTCTGATGGATCAGTTCTTCGCGCAATACATCAAGCCCTTCGCCGACATCACGAAAAAACCCTGGCGTTGGGCCTCGCCCGATCAAATTCCGGCCGGTCTGGCGCCCACCTCGATCACGGTGTTCGAGCGTGCAGCCCAGATCCGCGACGCGCTGTTCAGCGATGGCAAACAGGTGCAGGTGCGGTTCGAACTGGTGCCGGTAATGCTCGATCCCCAGGTCGCCAAAATCAGCGTCGATATCGCCGGCGACCGGTTGGAGGGCAATCACGGCCCGCCCGAAAAACATCGCTTCCAATGGCCGGGCACCGGTGGCAAAACTCTGGTGCGCGTGACCATGACCCCCGCCTCCGGCGGCAACGAACAAGTCGTCGAAAAAGACGGTCCCTGGGCCCTGCTGCGATTGCTGGACACGGCGCGGATCACGCCAAGTGGCCAGCCGGATAAATTCAAACTGGCGTTCACCGGGGCCGGTGGGGTCGCGACATTCGAACTCAATGCCTCCAGCGTGAACAACCCCTTCACCATGCCGGCCCTTCGCGCTTTCCGTTGTCCCGCGAAACTGTGAACCAGGGAGTGGCGCATGCCTGACAGCACGACCACCACAAGTGACCCCTGGGTTAAGATCAAATTCACCCCGGATCCCGGCTTCGAATTGCTGTTCGACACCTTGAACGCGACCGAGGAACTGGGAAAACCGTTCCTGTACACGCTCGATCTGACCAGCAAGGAACCACAAGACTCCAAACCGCTGATTGGCGCGGCGGTGTCGATCACGATGAAGCAATCGGCGGACGATGCCAATCCGAAGCATTTGCACGGCATCGTCACGCGCGTCCTGTCGCGCGGTCTGGTCTCCGGTGCATGCCGCTATCAGTTGGAGGTGCGGCCCTGGGTTTGGTTGCTGAGCCGGATCGTCGATTGCCGGATATTCCAGAATAAATCGGCCTTCGACATCATCACGACCATCTTCCGCGACGCCGGATTTTCTGACTTCTCGGATAAGCGCCAGGCCAGCTCCGGCGACATCGTGCTGGATTATTGCGTGCAGTATAACGAAACCTCGCTGGATTTTGTCACCAGGCTGATGGAGCGGTTCGGCCTGTATTATTTCTTCACGCATGAGGCGGCGAAGCACACGCTGATGCTGGCGGACGATTCCAATTCGCATGAGGCGTTGGAAACGGCCATTCCCTTCCGCTCCGACCAGACGGCCGCACGCTCGATGGAGGATCATATCTGGGTGTGGTCGGCGGCGCGCTCGCTGGAATCCGCGCGCTATACACTGCAGGATTACAATTTCACGACGCCCTCGACCGATCTCATGGCCAAGAAGATCGACACGCAACAGCATCCGCATGGCAATCTGGAGGTTTACGAATATCCCGGCCCGTATGAGGTGCTGGCCAACGGCACCAAGCTGACCGATGTGCGCATGCAGGCGATCGGGATGCAACGCGCGGTGGTGGAGGAAGCCGCGAGCAACGCGCGGGGCTTACGGCCGGGATTTCGTTTCACGCTGTCGAACCATGAAAACGCCGTCCATAATGGTGAATATCTGATCACATCGGCGTCGTTTTCACTAAAATTCGGGGAGGGTTCATCGGGAACGACCGGCCTCACCACCGACACCTACCGGGTGAAGTTCAGCGCCATTCCGGCGTCCGTGCCATACCGCCTCGCGCGCGCGACCCCGCTGCCAAAAATCCGCGGCCCGCAGACGGCGCTGGTCGATGGCGAGTCGGGCGAGGAAATCACCACGGACCAATACGGCCGGGTCAAGGTCAAATTCTATTGGGACCGGGCGGAGGTCGGGGACAACCAGCATACCTGCTGGATCCGCGTGGCGCAGGCCTCGGCCGGAACCGCCTGGGGCAGCATGTTCATCCCGCGTAAAGGGCAGGAGGTGGTGGTCGAATTCATGGAAGGCGATCCCGACCGTCCCCTGATCACCGGCGTGGTTTATAACGCGACGGTAACGGTGCCCTATTCCCTGCCCGACAACAAAACCATCAGCACCGTCAAGACCAACAGCACCAAGGGCGGCGGCGGCTTCAACGAGATTAAACTCGACGACAAGAAAGGCGAGGAAAAAGTCTATTTCCAGGCCCAGAAAGACTACGAGAAAAAGGTGCTGAACGACGAGAAGATCACGATCCATAAGGACACCGTGACCACCGTCGAAACCGGCGACCGCACCGTCACCGTGCAAAAAGGCAATGAAACGCTCAACGTCGATACCGGCGACCGCAAGGTCACGGTGTCCAAGGGCGGCGATACGCTGACCGTGTCGGCGGGCGATCACACGATCACCATTTCGGCTGGCAAAAGTTCGATCACCGCCGCGCAATCGATCACCCTCACCGTCGGTTCCAACTCCATCAAGATCGATACTGGCGGCATCACCCTCAACGGCCTGAAGATCGACGTGGAAGCGAGCACGGCGCTGTCGCTGAAAGGCGCCACGGTGGCGGTACAAGGCAGCGGCTCCGTTTCCGTCAGCGCGCCGTCGATCGCGCTGAACTGATGGACATGGACACGCTCCTG
>JAYVXQ010000115.1:0-20487 GCA_043785025.1 Acetobacteraceae bacterium | reverse complement strand
GACAGCCGCCGCCGTCGGCGACCGCGGGTGGCCAGGCCTCGTCGCAGCGGTCGGCGCGGGCACCACACCGCGCGGACTCGAGGCGGAGCAGACAGACGCTCGCGGCGGCCGCGTCGAACTTCAACGGCCGGGGACACAGGTGCTCGAGTTTCGCGACGCAGTCGGCCTCTTCCGCGGGCGTTCGCTGTCCGCAGCTGACCGCCCAACGGCACGAGGCTTTGGCGAAGACTTCGCAGAAATCGGCGGCGGTGAAGAGCGGAACGCCCGCGTCGGCCGGAGGCGCCTGGCCCGCATCGACGACGCCCGAGTCGCCGGCATCCAGCGGCTCCATTCCCGCGTCGGTCGCTCCCTGGGGACACCCGAGCAGGCCCAGCACCGCCAGCGACATGAAGGCTCGCATCACCGCCCTCACTTCTTCGGCAACGGCGGCAGCCTGGGGACGACCACCCGCTTGGGCACTTCGACGTCGGTCTCGAACAGCTTCCCCGCGCGCATCACGGTGTAGTGCACCTTGTCCCCGGCCTTGAGCTTCGAGAGCGCGGCGCCGATCTTCTCCGTCTCCGAGGCGTCGAACTCGCCGACCTTGACGATCACGTCGCCGCCGATCTTCACCGGGGTGCCGGCGATGGTGGTGTCCATCGTTCCGCCGAGCAGCCCCGCCTTTGCGCCGGTGGAGCCTTCCTCGACGCGCTCGATCAACATCACCTCCGCGTAGGGCCAGTTGAAGAGCATGCAGATCTCCAGCGGCAGGTGGCGCAGCGACAGCCCGAGCCAGGGCAGGGGATTGTCGAAGAGCCGCTTGCGGACGGTGTTGCTCGGCACCGCGAAGCCCAGGCCCATGCTCCCGCCGCTCAGGGACGCGATGTAGCTGGCGATTCCCACCACCTCGCCCTTGTCGTTGAACAGCGGCCCGCCCGAGTTGCCCTTATTGATCGCCGCGTCCGTCTGGATGAAATCGTCATACGGACCCTGACGAATATCGCGGCTGCGCGCCGAAACGATCCCCGCCGTCACCGTCCCGCCCAAGCCGAACGGATTGCCGATCGCCAGCACCCAATCGCCCACCCGGCTCGCGTCGGAATCACCGAATTCCACGACCGGCAACGGCTTATCGGTCTTCACCCGCAACAGCGCCAAATCGCCCGTCTCGTCCCGCCCCACGACCTCGGCCTTCAAGGTCGTATTGTCCTGCAGGATCACCGACACCTCATCCGCGCCATCGATCACATGGTTGTTCGTGACCACCAGGCCCGAGGCATCGATGATGAAGCCCGACCCCAGGCTCTGTGCCCGCCGCTGCGGCCGCGCCGGCCCCTCGCCGCGCTGTCCCGGACGTCCCCGATTGAGGAAGTCCTTGAAGAACTGCTCAAACGGCGATCCCGGCGGGAACACCGGAATATCGGGACCGGGCGGCTGCCCGCCCGGCGGCGTCACCTTCGCCTGAACGTTCTGCGTCGACGACACGTTCACCACCGCCGGCAGCAATCTCGCCGCGAGATCCGCGAAACTGTCCGGCGCCCCGCGCGCCACCGCCGGCATCGGCAAGAACGCCGCCTGCATTGGCACGACGAGAGTCAGGCTGAGTACAATCGAGGCGGTGGTGCGAGTGAGAATACGCATTGTCACTTATTCCTGGCGAAGAGGCGTAAAGGCGGCGTCACCGTTCAACGGGAACCGGCGGCGCGTGCAGATAACGCAGGTAATCGTTGTCCGGCGTCAGGACAAGCCGCGCGTTGCCGGTATCGAACACCTCACGATACCCCTGAAGCGTGCGAAAGATCTGGAAAAAGTCCGGATCGGCGCCAAACGATTTCGCGAAAATGCGCGTCGCCTCCGCCTCCCCATCGCCGCGCGTCTTCTCAGCCGTCGCCCGCGCATCGGCCAGCAGAACCGTCCGCTCCCGTTCCGCCTCGGCCTTGATCTTGGCCGACCCCTCGGCACCCTCGGCGCGAGTCTGTGCGGCGACGCGCTGACGCTCCGACTGCATCCGTTGCAAAATCGCCTGCGTGTTCTCGGGCGGCAAATCGGCCCGCCGGATCCGCACATCCTCCACCGCGACGCCGAAGCCCTGCATCTCCTTGTTCACCAACTCCTTGATCGCCGTCATGATCTGCTCGCGATCCGCCGACAACACCCCCAACAGCGTGTTGCGGCCCAACACCCGGCGCAACGACGACGTGACGATCGAGTTCAACCGTGTCCGGATCGCGTCCGGCGCGGGCCCAACCGCCTGGTAGAACATCAGCGGGTTGGCGATCCGGAACACGGTGAAGCTGTCGACGATCAACCGGCGTTGATCGCCCAGAATAACCTCCTCGCCCGGCAATTCCACCGCCAGCAAACGCTTGTCGAAGCTGATCACCGATTGAATGAACGGCACCTTGGCATACAGGCCCGGCGCGTCATACGCCTGCTTCACCTCGCCAAACTGCACCACCAGCACACGCTCGGTCTGTTGCACCGTGAACAGAGCCGCCTGCGTGATGAACGCCAGCACCGCCAGCACACCCGCGATGGGTAAGGTCAAACGGTTCATCGCGCGGGCGCTCCGGTCTGCGGGGGGGAGGGCGGCCGCACCGGAAGCTCCGGCGCGTTCAGCGGCAGGAACGGCACCAGACCCTTCAACTTATCGTCCACCACCAGGGTGCGCGCATGCGACAACGCGTTCTGCATCGCGTCGATATACATCCGCCGCAGCGTGATATCCTTGGCCTGCCGGTACGCCGCCAGCACCACGTCGAAACGCTGGCTCTGACCCGTCGCCTCGGCGATCGTCGCCTGCTTCACACCCAACGCCTCCGCCAACAACCGCGCCGCGTCACCCCGCGCCCTTGGCACGATATCGTTATGATACGATTCCGCTTCGTTCCGCATCCGCTCAGCGTCCGTGCTGGCACGCTGCACATCACGGAAACTCTCGATGACCGCCGCGGGAGGATCGACCTTCTGCAACTGCACCTGAGTAATCTCGATGCCGACATTATACCGGTCGAGGATTTCCTGCGTCTGCTTCGCGACATCGCTTTCGATCTGCGCGCGTAACTGAGTCAGCGCCGGCTGGATCGGCGTGTGACCGATTACCTCCCGCATCGAACTTTCGGCGACACCACGCACCAGATCGCGCGGCTCGCTGGCGTTGAACAGGAATTTATTGGCCTCATTGCCGCGGATCCGCCAGAACACCACGACATCGATATCGATGATGTTCTCGTCGCCCGTCAGCATCAGGCTTTCCGCCAGCACGTCCCGTCCGGCGGCATCGTTGCCACTTTCCACCCGGCCGCCGGAGCCCGAGCGAAACCCGATCTCGGTCCGGTTGATCCGCGTCACCGCCGGAAGCTCCACCCGCTCCACCGGCCAGGGCAGATGCCAGTGCAGGCCAGGCGGCGTCTGCCCGCTATAGGCGCCAAACCGCAGGATGATCCCCTGTTCGTCCGGCTGCACCCGGTAAAACCCGGTCGCCATCCATAACACCGCGACACCAAGCGCCAGCAGCGACAACCCGCCCATGCCGGTGCCGCGACCGCCGGGCAGCAATCCGCGAATGAACGCCTGCGCCTGTTGGATCAGCCGGTCGATATCGGGAATCGGCCCATTCGGACCGAACGGGCCATTGCCGAACGGCCCACCGCCGCCGCCTCCGCCGCCCCCACCACCGCCACCATGCGGAACGCGGCCGCCGGTATCCTTACCGCCGTCCTGCCCGCCCGGATTGCCGTTGCCCCATGGGCCTTTCAAAGGCGGTTTGCCATCGCCATCACCGCCGCCGCCTTGGTTACCACCAGGGGATCCCCAGGGTCCTGGGCCGTTATTGTTCCAGGGCATCGTGTAATTGGTACTCCAGAAAGCCGACGAACCATTGGCGTCCCGGGTTTCATACGCCATATCTGTTTGCGGCACACGTTGATTCGCGCTCGTTCAATTTTGGGCGCCCCGGCGGGAAGCCATCGTTCGACCAGCAGAGGTTAGCAAGACAATGGCGGCACCGTCCACGGATGCCTTGCGCGAGGCTCTTCGCGCGATCAAGGACCCGGCGTCCGGACGCGACATCGTCGCCGCCGGCCTCGTCGAAGGGCTGCAACTCCGCGACGGCCTGGTGCAAGTGACGCTGCTCACCGACCGCGCTCACGCCGCCGCCATGGAACCGGTCCGCCGCGCCGCCGAGGCCCTGTTGGGACAGCAGCCCGGTGTCACCAACGCGACCGCCGTGCTGACCGCGCATAAGGGCCCATCCCCCGCGTCCTCCCCCGCGTCTCGCCAGGGCAATCCGCCCCCGCAAGGTAAGGACCACGGCCACGCGCACGGTCCCGCGGCCGACGGGGCGGCACGAGGCGCCAAACCGCCGGTCCTGCTGCCCGACGTGAAAACGATCGTCGCCGTCGCCTCGGGCAAGGGCGGGGTCGGCAAATCCACCGTCGCGGTCAATCTCGCCGTCTCCCTCGCCGGCCTCGGCCATCGCGTCGGCCTGCTCGACGCCGACATTTACGGGCCCAGTTTGCCGCGGATGCTGGGGGTGCACCGCAAGCCGGAGGTGCGGGCGGAAAAGATGATCCCGATCCAGGCCTGGGGCCTGTCCTGCATGTCGATCGGCTTCCTGGTCGACGAGGAAACCCCGATGATCTGGCGCGGCCCCATGGTCATGGGCGCGTTGGAGCAGATGATGGGCCAGGTGGAATGGGGCGCGCTCGACGTGCTCGTGGTCGACATGCCGCCGGGCACCGGCGACGCGCAACTGACCATGGCGCAGCGCGTGACCCTGACCGGCGCGGTGATCGTGTCCACGCCGCAGGACATCGCTTTGCTGGACGCCCGCCGCGGCGTGAAAATGTTCGAAAAAACCCGCGTCCCGGTTCTGGGCCTCGTGGAGAACATGAGCTTCTTCTGCTGCCCGAATTGCGGCCACCGGACCGATATTTTCGGCCATGGCGGGGCCCGGACCGAAGCCGCCAACCTCGGCATCCCATTTCTGGGGGAGATCCCGCTGCTGCTGGATATCCGCACCGCGTCCGACGCGGGCACGCCGATCGCGGCCTCCGCGCCCGACAGCGTGGCGGCGAAGGCCTATGGGGAACTGGCCCGTCAGGTCTGGGACAAAATCTCCCAACCGGCCGCCGCCGCTCCCCGGATCGTGATCGATTAGAGCATCATCCCGTCGGGTGGCCACACCTGACGGGATAAAGATGCTCGCCAGGACAAGTGCATCATCCCGTCGGGTGGCCACACCTGACGGGATAAAGAGGCTCGCCAGGACAAGTGCGTTATCCGATCAGGTTGCGACACCTGATCGGATTAAGAGGCTCGCCAAAACAAGCCATCAGAGCGGGTTCCGCGAGCCAACGCGATCGGCCACCGCGCTGAAGCCTGGCGGGGGAAGATCAACTCCGGAACTGAAGCGCCCCGGTTACCCGGCGGGGCGTATCCCATCCCGGACATGGCACCACCGGTTTTCCTGATCGATCTGTTCCGCCTGTGCCTGTGGCTGGCGATCCTGGCGATCATTTTCGTCCCGTTGGAGCGGTTTTTCGCCGTCCACCCGAGCAAGGTCTGGCGCAAACAAACCGGCATCGACCTCGGTTATTATTTTTTGGGCGGTCTCATCCTCGGCCCGCTGCTGAGCCTTCCCCTGGGCTTGCTGGCATGGGCCGCGCATGTCGTGACCCCGTCCGCGATCCAGATAATGCTGTCGGGGCTGCCGTTATGGGCCCGCATCGCGCTGGCGATGATCGCGGGGGACGCGGGGTATTATTGGGGTCACCGGCTGATGCATCGCATGCCCGTGCTGTGGCGGTTTCACGCGATTCACCACAGCGCCGAGCAGGTCGACTTCCTGGTCAACACCCGCGCGCATCCCCTGGATCTGGTGTTCGGCCGGCTGTCCGGCGCGATCCCGATCTATGCCTTGGGCCTCGCCGCCCCCGCCGGCGCGGCGGATGCGCTGATCACGACGGTGGTGATGCTGGCGGGCACGATCTGGGGGTTCCTGATCCACGCCAATCTGCGCTGGCGCTTTGGCCCCCTGGCGCATGTGCTGGTGACCCCGGCGTTTCATCATTGGCATCACGCCTGGCATCCGGCCGATCGCAATTTCGCCTCGCTGTTGCCCGTGTTCGACCGGCTGTTCGGCACGTTTCATCTGCCGCGCGCCGCCTGGCCAAACCGCTATGGCATCAAAGACGCGATGCCCGAGACGCTTGGCGGGCAACTGATCCAGCCCCTTCTGGGCTCCGTTCCTGGAGCGCGATCGTCTGGAGTTGAACCAACTTCAGAGGTGAATCGCCCTCGTCAAAGCGAAATCTAGACCTTGATCGCGTCAACCTGATGCGATCAAGGTCCAGAGCGCGATCGTCTGAAGTTGAACCAACTTCAGACGGGAATCGCCCTCTGAAACTTAACAAACACGGACCTTGATCGCGTCAACCTGACGCGATCAAGGTCTAAGCCGGGTGAAACGTTTTCGTAATAGATCGGGGGCTACAACCCACGGTGAGCCGCGCGCTCGATTTGAACAATTCATAACGATTGATTTCAGGGCATTGGCCATCATGACGAAACCCAGCCTCCGCGTTCACGCGGCCGCCGCGATCGCATTGGCGATCATGAGCGCGCCTTCTGGCGCCTGGTCGCAGAATCTGATCCAGAATGGCGATTTCTCCGCATTGGGGACGCTCAACGGAACGAATTCCCGCCTGTCCAACGCGACGCCGTTGCCGGGTTGGACCGCGACGTCGGTCGGCGCCAATGGCGGCATCGGGTGCGTGATGATCGGCGTGTCCAATCCCGCGACGGCGACGCCGATGTGCGGCACCAGCTATGGTTCGCCAAGCGGGGCGCCGTATTCTTATGGCACGCTCGCGTTCTTTCCGGGAACGCCGCCGGGGGGCGGCAATGTCTATGCCGGCGATGGCGCCGCCGCGTATGCCGAGACGATTTCGCAAACCATCAGCGGATTGACGGTCGGCGCGCAATACACGCTGACATTCTATCAGGCGGCGGCGCAGCAAACCGGTCCCACCTATACCGGAAGCAGCATCGATCAGTGGAAAGTCTCGTTTGGAACGAACTCTCAATTCTCCACCGCCATGAACGTCGCCCAACAATCCGGCGTCAATTGGGCTTCGCAGACGATGATCTTCACGGCCAATAGCGTCAGTCAGGTGATGACGTTTTTGGCGACGGCGAGCGCCAACGCGCAGCCGCCGATCCTGCTGCTGGGTGACGTCAGTTTGAAAGCCGTCGCGACGCCCGAGCCGGCGTCGGTGGCACTGCTCGGCATTGGCTTCGCGGGGGTGGCGGCGCTGCGGCGCAAACGCGCGCGGCGCCGGATCGCCGCCTGACCCGAACCCGTCCCGGTCTACGGTTTCAACCAGCCGGGCATGTCGTCCTTGCGCGCGTTCTCAACGAAGGTGATATTCGTCAACAGCGAGGCGATCGCGTTCTTCACCGCCTCCGCCCGCTCATACCGTTCCAGCAACGGCCTCGCCTGCTCGAATCCCGGGGTCGGCATCGATTGGCGCGCTTCCGCCCGCACCACGAAATATCCGGCGAAGGATGCCACCGGGTTGGCGGTGACCTGACCCGGAGCGAGCGAGAACATCGCCGATCCGACCTCGGGCGAGACCGATTCGCGGGTCACAAAGCCCAGATCGCCGCCGCGCGAAGCGGTCGGATCCTTGCTATACAAGCGCGCCAGGTCGGCGAAATCCGCACCCGCCGCGACCTGCGCGATCAGTAATTTCGCCTGCGTCTCGGACGGCACCAAAATGACGCGCGCGCGGACCTCATCCGCGCCCGGACGGCCGGCGACGTCGCGGTCATAGCGCGCGTGTAACGCCGCCTCGGTCACCGCGGCGTCGGATTTCTTTTGCAGCCAGGCGTCGGACAGGACGCGTTCGAACGCGATTTCGCCGCGCCGGACAACGGTGGGATCCTTGTCGAGCCCGTCCCGTTGCGCCCGCAGCACCATCGCTTTCTGCCGCACCATCACATCCAGCGCGCGGTGATACAGGTCCTGAAACCCCAGATTGGCCATGCTCGCGGGCATCGACCGCATCACGCCGGCGACGTCGCCCTGAGTGACTTTCTGGCTTTCCAGCACCAGCACGACCAGCTCCGGTTCCTTGTCCAGATAATTCGCCATCGCCGCCAGCATCGCCTCGGGGTTGGCCAGCAGAACGGGTTTGTCCGCCAGCGTTTGCGCCCGTGCGGCGGGTGCCGGCGCGAGCGCGAGGCTCAGGCACACAAGCCCCAACCCAGCGAGGCGGTGGGACTTTCCGGCGAACAAAACCATCTCACGCTCCTGGACTGGCGGAGCGAGATCATCACGGCGCGGGTTTCACGGCCGTTACTCTTGACGGACGAATCGCGGTTCCTCCACGGAAACCTCCCGCCAAGGCTGAAAAACCCTGGGTTTTGAAGGCCGATGAAAAGCCTCTGTCGCGATGGGGGCCCGCTGCTATAAGCGGCGACATGCTCGCACCCGCGTATCTCGACCCGCGCACCGGATCAACCTACGACATCGCTCAACCCCGTTGGCGCGGCGATGACAACGCCCCCCTGCTGTTGACGCCGCTGCCCGGCCTCACGCGCGGGCGGATCGACACGGCGACGCAATCTCTCTGGCGCTACAAGGCCGCGTTCCCGTTCCCCATCGACGCCCCGATCACGTTGGGCGAGGGGATGACACCGCTTTTGCCGAGAAGGCTGCATGGCGCCAAAGTTTTGCTGAAATGCGACTGGATGAACCCCTCGGGCAGCTTCAAGGACCGTGGCGCCAGCGTGATGCTGTCGCTGCTGCGGGCGCAGGGGATCGCGGACGTGCTGGAAGACAGCTCAGGTAATGGCGGGGCCGCGGTCGCGTGTTACGCCGCCGCGGGCGGGATGCGCGCCACCATCATGACCCCGGCATCCACGAGTCCCGGAAAGACCGTGCAAATGCGGATGTACGGGGCGGATATCCGCCTGATCCCGGGCACGCGCCAGGACACATCCATCGCGGCGGAGCGGGAGGCCGATCGTATCTTCTACGCCAGTCACAACTGGCACCCGTTCTTCCTGCAGGGCACCAAGACCCTGGCATATGAATTATGGGAAGATCTCGGGTTCCGCGCGCCCGACAACATCATCGTGCCCTGCGGCGCGGGCTCCAACGTACTCGGCTGCGCGATCGGCTTCGACGAGTTGCGCCGCGCCGGGGAGATCGATCGCATGCCGCGGCTGTTCGCCGTGCAGCCGATGCATTGCGGCCCCATCGCGGCGCATGTTCTGAACGCGGTCACGCCGGATATCAGCCCCACCATGGCCGAGGGCACCGCGATCGCGCATCCGATCCGCCTGCCCGAGGTCGCCGCGGCGTTGCGCGACAGTCATGGCGGCGCGGCGCTGGTCTCCGAAGCGGCGATCCTTCAATCGCTGACGGACCTCGCTTCCATGGGGATTTACGTCGAGCCGACCTCGGCGCAGGTCGCGGCGGGCCTGAAACAGCTGTTGGACAGCGGTCAGATCGGACCCGAGGAAACGACCGTGCTGGTCATGACCGGCGGCGGCCTGAAATCCACCGCCCGTATCGCCGCGCTGATGGGCCTGCCGCAATGACCGGAAAACGCGTTGCCCTGCTGGGGTTTTCGATCGAGTGCAACCGTTTCGCGCCGATCGCGCATGAAACCGATTTTCGCGCCCGCACATTGTTGGGCGGTCCGGCGATGCTCGACAACGCGCGCGCCGCCGCGCCGATGATGTTGGGGGAAATGCCCGGCTTCGTCGCCGATATGGATGCGGCCGGCCCCTGGACGCCGGTCCCCTCCTTGCTGGCGATGGCCGAGCCGAACGGGCCGGTATCGCAGGAATTCTTCGACCGGATGCTGAGCCAGTGGGAAGCGGATTTACGCGCGGCCGCGCCTCTGGACGGTGTGTATTGCGTGCTGCACGGCGCGGGTCTGACCGGGGCGGATCATGACCCGGAGGGCACGCTTCTCGCCCTTGTTCGCGGCATCGTGGGCGCCGCCGTCCCGGTGGTCGCCACCTATGATTTGCATGCCAACGTCTCCGCGGCCGATGTCGATCATGTGAACGCCTTCATCGGCTATCGCACCAATCCGCATCTGGACATGCGCGAGCGGGGCGCCGAGGCCGCGCGAATCTTGCGCCTGCTGATGACAGGGACGAAAACCTTTCTGTCCCGTATCCGTTTGCCGATCGTCCCGCCCACCGTCACACAGTTGACCGGGAAGGACGCGCCGCGCCGGCCGTATGGGGAGTTGATCGACCTCGGGCAGACCCGGATGCGCGAAAGCCCGTACCGGGATCGCGTGTTGAACGTGTCCGTCATGGGCGGTTTCGCGTTCGCGGACACGCCGTTCAATGGGTTGACGGTGGTGGTGACCGCGCGCGATCAGGCGGCCGCCGATGGACTGGCGCGTGAGATCGCGATCGCCGGATGGGAGCGGCGGGACCAATTCAGTCCATCGTTGACCAATTTGGAGGACGCGACGGCGCTCGCGCTCGCCACCACCGATCTCACGCGGCACGCGTTGATTTTCGCCGATGTCGCCGATAATCCGGGCGGCGGAGGGCGGGGCAACACGATGCCGATCCTGCGCGCGTTTCTCGATGCCGGCGTGACCAATGCCCTGATGGGTGTGATCCACGATCCAGCTCTGGCGGCCGAGGCGCATATTCACGGCGTTGACGCGACCTTCACCGCCACGTTCAACCGCGAGGGCGGCGACGCGTTCAGTCATCCGATGACCGTCGAGGCCACGGTGCTGGCGTTGCGCGATCAACCGGCGCATGGGCGGCGAGGAATTTACGCGAATAATACTTTGGATCTCGGACTTTCGGCGGCTTTGACCATCGGCGGGCTGACGGTGATCGTCGCGGGCAACCGGTTCCAATGCGCCGACCCGGTGTTTTTCGAAATGTTCGGCCTCGACATCGCCGCCGCACGCGTCGTCGTGGTCAAATCCCGCGGTCATTTCCGTGGCGGCTTCGACGAGTTCTTCCGTCACGAAGACGTGATCGAGGTCGACGCCCCCGGACTGACGAGCCCCATTCTCAGCCGCTTCGCATGGCGTCACATGCCGCGGCCCGTGCTGCCTCTTGACGACACAGCGACCTGGACGCCCCCCTCATGAAACTCGCCGATTTGCCGACCCCTTGTCTGGTGCTCGATCGCCCGAAGCTGATGCGGAACCTGCGCGGCATGGCGGGCATCATGACGCGCCACCAAATGCCTTTGCGCCCGCATATGAAAACCGCGAAGTCGATCGATGTGGCGCGCCTCGCGATCAGCGGGCAGCCGGGCGGTATCACGGTTTCGACGCTGGCCGAGGCGGAGTATTTCGCCAGTCACGGGATCAACGACATTCTATACGCGGTCGGGGTCACGCCGGGGAAACTGGATCAGGTCGCCAAGCTGAACGCCAAGGGCGCGACGGTCACGGTGATCACCGACGATCCGCTCGCGGCGGACGCGATCGCGGCGCATGGGTCCAATATCAAGGCGCTGATCGAGATCGATTGCGGCGAGCAGCGCGGCGGGGTCCGGGTCGACCAGGACCTGATTTCCGAGCTGGCGAAACGGTTGGGCGCGCGCCTGACGGGCGTCATGACCCATGCCGGCCACTCCTACCAGGGCCGAAGCGTCGCCGAGATCGCGCAAATCGCCGAGTTGGAGCGCAGCCACGTCGTCTATGCCGCGCAACGCCTGCGCGCGGAGGGGCACGGCATCACCATCGTGTCCGCCGGCAGCTCGCCCACCGGCCGCCATGCCGAGACGATGAACGGGCTGACCGAGTTCCGCGCGGGCGTCTATATGTTCGGCGATTTATTTCAGGCGGAGATCGAAACCCATGCGCGTGACGCGATCGCGCTGACGGTGCTCACCAGCGTGATTGGCCGCCCGCCCAACCGATTGCTGATCGATGCCGGGGCGTTGGCGCTATCCAAGGACCGTAGCACCGAGTTAACACCGCACGACTATGGCTACGGCCTGGTCCAGGATGTCCGGGGCGAGTTCGCGTTGGGCGTGGCCGTCGTTCGCAAAGCCTATCAGGAGCACGGCGTGATCGAGCTTGACGCCAACTCGCTGGTTGAGACCCCGGTGGGGACCAGGCTGCGGATTCTGCCCAATCACGCCTGTCTGACCGCCGCGGCGCATGACCGGTATTACGTGGTCGAGGGCGCCGATGACGTGGTGGCCGTCTGGCCAAGGATGAATGGCTGGTGAAGTGCCCGAGCCCAACGTTGTTAATTCCAGAACCAAACGGACAGATCCCAAAGGGCCTCGCCCTTTGGCGGAGGCCCAGGAGGCAGAGCCTCCTGGTCGGGTTTGGGCGGAAGCCCAGACCTTGTTTGCCCTAAAGCCCGAACGCATGTAGGGGATCGCTCAAAGATTAACACAAGGTCCCCCCATGCGCGTCCGCTCTATCGCTTTCGCGACCCTGGCCGTCCTCGCCGCCGTCCCGGCTTTCGCTCAGTCCGGCAATGGGGCGGGCGGCGCGGCGCCGAATACGCTGAACAGCGCCTCGCAACGCACCCTGCGCGGGGCCGGCCAGGCAGCGAAGCGTGAGATTGCGCCGCCCGTGCTGCCGGGCACCAAAAGCGCGAGCGAGGTCGCCGCGCCGTCGCGCAATGCCGCCGATATGAACCCGACCGAGGCGCTGTTCGACGCGATCAACCGCGGCGATCTGGAAGGGTCGCGCGGCGCCGTCAATCGGGGCGCCAACCTGGCGGCGCAAAACGAACTGGGTCTGACGCCGGTCGATTTATCGGTCGATCTGGGGCGCAACGACATCTCGCTCATGCTGCTGTCGCAGAGGGGCGACGACTCAAGGACGCGGCGGGCGGCGCGCGCGGATTCCCGCGAGGATACCGTGTTAACCCGGCCAGCACGGCGCGGTCCCTCGGTCGTCAGCGCCCGAACCTATATCGATTCGCCACCCGAGCCGTCCATCCGCTATTCCGGCGGCGGCGGCGCCCCCGTCCCATCCGCCGGCTTCCTGGGCTTTAACGGGCGATAAGCCGGTATCGCGTTATGCCGCGTTTTGACCTCGGCGGCCGGACGCGCCTGCCGTTGATCGCGGCGCCGATGTTCCTGGTCTCGGGCGTGGAACTGGTCGCCGCCGCCTGTGCCGCGGGCGTGATCGGGGCGTTCCCGACAGCGAATTGCCGCACGGCACAAGAACTCGACGTCTGGTTGACCGAACTGCATCGCCGCCGCGAGGCAGTGAGCGATTGGGCGCCGATCTGCCCAAACCTGATCGTCCATCGCACCAATGCCCGCCTGATGGAGGATGTCGCGGTTCTGATCCGCCATCGCATCCAGCTGGTGATCGCCAGCGTCGGCAGTCCCGCGTCGGTGATCGGACCGCTGCATGACGCGGGGTGTAAGGTCTTCACCGATGTCGCGACCCTGCGGCACGCCGAGCGCGCGATCGAAGCGGGGAGTGACGGGCTGGTGTTGCTGTCGGCGGGCGCGGGCGGGCAGACCGGGTGGGCCAATCCGTTCGCCTTCGTGCGCGCGGTCCGCGCCATGTGGAATGGGCCGCTGGTCTTGGCGGGGGGCGTGTCGGACGGGCAGGCGCTGTTCGCCGCGCGCGCTTTGGGCTGCGACCTCGCGTATATGGGCACGCGGTTCATCGCGACGCATGAGAGCATGGCCGCGCCGGCCTATAAGCGGATGCTGGTCGATGCGCGGTTGGACGACGTGATGCTGACGCGGGCATTCACCGGTCTCGCGACGAACATGTTACGGCCCTCGTTGATCGCGGCGGGACTGGATCCCGATGCCTTGCCGGAACGGGGCGGCATCGATATCGGCACCGACATTAATCCGGAGAAACGCCGCTGGCGCGATGTCTGGAGCGCGGGTCATTCCGTGTCCGGCGTGCGGGACATCCTGAGCGTCGCCGATTTGGTGGCGCGCACATCGGCTGAATATGACGCGGCCCATGCCGCCTTTCGGGTGTGATCCGGCACGGGTTTGGCGGGATCGGCGCGGGATGCTATTTCGCTGACAGGCTCTGACAGGATCGTCCGCATGACCGCTCCCAAACATTTGCTGCTTTGGACTGACGGCCCGCAACCCTATGTCGACGCGATCGAAGCCGCGGGCCTGGCGGGGCGGGTCGTCATCGAGACGTTGGGCCGGAAGGAAGAGCCGTCCGAAGCCCAAAAGGCGCGGACCGAGGCGTTGCTGGCATGGGCTGCCCCGCCGGGATTGTTGCCGCATATGGCGAAATTGGCATGGGCGCAGGCGTTGACGGCGGGCGTCGAGGGATGGCTGGCGCTGCCGGATTTGCCGCCGGCGTTGACGCTGACCTGCGCGCGCGGCACGCACCGCGAGTCGATGCCGGAGAATATCCTGGCGGCGCTGTTTTATATCGCCAAACCCTATGCCGCCTGCGCCGTCGATCAGAAAAGCGCCAAATGGACGCGGCGCGTGGCCACCCCGTTGAACGGGCAAACGCTTGGCATTCTGGGCTTGGGCGCGATCGGGCAGGAGGTCGCGCGCCTCGCGACCGCCTTGGGCATGCGGGTCGTGGGGACGAAACGCACACCAAGCCCAGTACCCGGCGTCGCGATGGTGGTGCCGCCCGAGCGGACGGATACCGTGCTCGCGCAGTCGGATTTCGTGCTGCTGCTGTTGCCGGCGACGCCTCAAACGGAGAATTTCATCAACGCGGAGACTCTGGCGAAGATGAAATCCAATGCCTGGCTGTTGAATTTTGGCCGCGGGCATCTGATCGATGACGCGGATCTGATCGCCGCGACGGGATCGAAACGGATCGCCGGCGCCATTCTGGACGTGTTCCGCCAGGAGCCTTTGCCCGCCAGCCATCCTTTCTGGGCTGCCGAGGGGATCACGATCCTGCCGCATATCGGTGGCGGACATCCCAGGCGGGATACCGTGGTGGCGAATTTATTCGTCGATAATCTCGGCCGGTTTCTGGATGGAAAACCATTGCGCGAAGTGGTCGATCGCGCGGCGGGTTATTGAGCCGGTTTCGTTTCGTATAATTTTCGACCGGCGTCACGAAAAGCGGCGCGTGAGGCGTCGTTGGCATAGAACATGTGCCCGCCCGGATAGACCGCGAGGGTGACGCGGTCCGCCAGCGGCATCTGATCCAGCAGGCGCGCGGTGGTGGAATAGGGTGTGCGCAGGTCGAATAATCCGTGCGCGATCAGAACATTCAGGCGCGGGTCGAGTGCGAGGGCCGATTGGAGCGAGGTCAACGCCTCCGGCCGTCCCATCGAGCGGCCCCAGTCCCATTGGCGGAACGCCTGTTCGCTGGACAGATGATACACGGCGTCGGGGCGCCAGTTCAGTTTGCCGTTATACAGCGCGGCCATCGCGCTGGTGACCGGCGCCGATAATCCTTCCAGGATCGGATCGGCGTAAAAGCCGCGCGTATCGCGTGGCGACGGGTCGGGTGCCGTGACCGTCGCGTCATAGATGCTGCCAACGCGGCCGCGGGCGCGATCGAATTCGTGCAAAAACACGTCGTTGTCGAGCCGGCCCATGCCCAATGCCACGATCGCGGGATCGATGCCGGTCAAGGCCGTGACACGCGCTGTGATGCGGGCGACGGCGGCTTTGTCGCGCACCCCCAGAACGAGATCGGTGAGGTATCCGGTTTTCGCGTAAGTCTCGACATCCGCCAGGTCGGCGCGCGTCACCGGCCCTTGCATCGCGCGCGCGGCGGCGGTCATCGACGGCAGGCGGTCGGACCAGTTGAACGGATCGTTGAAACCGCTTTCGGTGTGGACATCCAATAACGGTGAGATCAGCACGATGCCGGTGACACCGACGCCGTGCGTCGATTGCAGCGCGCGCGCGAGGCGGGGGGCGCGAAAACCGCCATAGCTCTCACCCATCAGATATTTGGGGGAGACGATGCGATCGTGGCGGTCGAGCCAGCGGCGGATGGACTCGGCGAACACCTCGACATCGCCGGACACCGACAGCAAACGGCGCGCGGTGCCGTCGTTCTTGCTCAGGATGCGGGAATACCCGGTATCCGGCGGGTCGATGAAGACGAGGTCGGTGAACTCGAGCCAGGTTTCAGGGTTGGGCTGGGGCTCAGGGTGTGTGGACGGGCCGCCGGTGAACGGGATGCGCCAGGGGCCGATGGCACCGACCTGCAGCCAGCCGGAGGCCATGCCGGGACCGCCATTGAAGACGAAGGTGACGGGACGTGCGCGCGGGTCGGCGCCATCCAGCGCATAGGCAATGAAGGCGATGTCGGCCTGGGGTTCGTTCTGATCGTTGGTAAGGCGGATCGCGCCCGCGGTCGCCGCGAACGTCAGCGCGCGGTTCGGAAATTCAAGCGTGTGACGGGTGGTTTGTTCGGGCGGCAACCGCTCGGGGTCAGCCGCGCGCGTGACGGGAGCGGAGGCGGGGGCGGAGGCGGCGGGACGCACCGGCGGCGCGTCCTGCGCGTGAAGCGGGAACGGCAATAGAAGCGCGGTGGCCAGAAGCCAGGATCTGACCACCGTCTTTCGACTATTCGGCGGCGATCGCGTCTTTCGGCACAGCGGCTTTGCGGGCCTCGAGTTTCGCGCGGGCGGCGGCGCGGCGGTCGTCGAATTTCGCCAGACGGCGTTGCGGGTTCGCATGGACGATATTATCCGCCTCACCAGGGGATTTTTGCGACCCAGCCCAACCGTGCGCGGCGATGTCGAAGATGATGCCGGACAAATCGAGATGTTTGACCTCATAGCCGTCGGGGTTGTTGGGATCGCCCATGATCCATTCGGCACCGGTGCCGCGCACGATCTTGCCCTGCTGAACGACATCGTCGACCCAGAAGCCGATGTGGTGAATGCCGACATAGTCCTTGCCGGTGCCTTGCGCGGCCTCATCGGTCTTGAATTTCAGGATCGCGAGATTGACCACGCCGTCCGTCAGGAACACGCCCTCGGCCAGCGGGCCGTCGAGTTCGGTGACCTCTTGTAAGCCCAAAGCGTCTTTGTAGAATTCGGCGGTTTCCCAGGGATCTTCGACGCTGAGGGCGATGTGGCGGATGCGTCCCTTGGTCTGCGCGGTCCCGTTGTTTTCCATCGACATTGGCGGCCTCCTGCGATTTGGATGAAGGACGGTAGCCGAAAAATCCGCGGGCGCCTATCCTGATCGCATGACTGTGACCCCTGCTTTTCTCGACGGCGCGCGCCCGCCGGTTCCCGATATCGTCGTCCCCCGCGGTGTGACGCCGTTCTTTCTGCCGCGCCGTCCGGTGCGGGGCCGGCTGGTGCGATTGGGCTTGCTGGCGGATGCGTTGCTGGCGCGCCACACGCAGCCCGACGTCATCAGCGCGCTGACCGGGCAGGCGCTGGCGCTGGCGGCGGCGCTGTCGACGGCGTTGAAATTCCAGGGCTCGTTCAGCCTACAGGCCAAGGGCGACGGGCCAATCCGGCTGCTACTGGCGGATTGCACCGATACCGGGGCCCTGCGCGGCTACGCCCAGACCGACAAGGACAAGTTGGCGGCGATGCTGGCGATCGATCCGAACCCGAGTGCCGGGATGATGTTGGGCAAAGGATTTTTGGCCTTCACCGTCGATCCCGGCGAAGGGGCGGAGCGATATCAGGGGATCGTCCAGTTGTTTGGCGCGACGTTGGCGGACATGGCGCTGCATTATTTCGAAACGAGCGAGCAATTGCGCTATTTCGTGCGCCTCGCCTGTGTGCGCGGCGCGGATGGCTGGCGCGCGGCGGCGTTCGTGCTGGAAAAGATCGCCGGCGCGGGCGGGATCGATCCCGCCATGAGCGAGGCGGCGCAGGAGGAGGAATGGCGGACCGCCACGATCCTCGCGGCGACATTGACGGACGCCGAACTGGTGGATGACGATCTGGAGCCGGAACAATTGCTGTTCCGGTTGTTTCATACCGAGGGCGTGACGGTCGATCGGGCGCGGGCATTGTCGTTCGGCTGCCGCTGTTCGCGGGCGCGGCTCGCGGGGATATTGGAGACGTTTCCGCCCGACGACCTCAATCACATGGCGGTGTCGGGCGACATCGTCATGACCTGTGAGTTTTGCAATTACGATTTCCGCTTTCCTCGCGATGCCGTGCGCGGCGGGCAGGAGTAAGCGCATGTCGGGATTGAGCCGCCGCGCCGCGATGGCGGTGATGCTGTCGCTGACGTCCTGCGCGGGGGACGACGATCGCGATGCGCGCCGTCCGGCCACGCGGGATCTTCCCCCGTTGCGCTATGGGTATTTGCCACCGATCCCGTTGAATGTGCGGCGTCTTGAGGTCGATGCGGGGTTCGCGCCGCCGGAGGGGGAAGCGGAAATCGGGGGCGCGTCGCCGTCGCGTCCGGCCGAGACATTGTTCGCCATGGCGGGGGACCGGTTGAAGCCCGCGGGCGATGCCGGGCTGGCGCTATTTCAGGTCGATACAGCATCGATCGCGCGGCGCGGCGATACGCTGAGCGGCGTGCTGGCGGTGCGGTTGACGGTGAAAAAGGGCGATGACAGCGGGTTCGCCGAGGCGCGGGTGGTGGCGTCGCGCACCGGTCCGATCGGCACGCCGCGGGCGGCGGCGTATGACATGCTGAAATCCATGATGGACGACATGAATGTCGAGCTGGAGTTTCAGATCCGCGACAAGCTGCGCGGCTGGATCGTCGAAGCGGGCCCATCCGCCAGCCGGCCAGCCACCTCGGCTCTGGCGTTGCCGATGCCGCCGCCTCCGCCGCCGCCGCGCTGAGGCTGTGTTTGAAGATCGATGAGGCCGGCGAGGCTCGCGCGACAGAATAGTGTCGCCATAAGCACGGTGAAACACCACCACCAGATCAGTTCGCGGACCGCCCAAAAGGCGAAAGTGGGGAGCGGACCGCCGGTCGCGTCGAGCTTGCCGAAGGTGATGTCGAACCATAAAGCGGGGTACGACGCACACATCAGCAAGACCAGCGGAAACGGGGTCCAGCGGATGGCGGCGGGCAAGGTGGGGTCCCGGCTGAATGTCAGCAGCGCGGGGATAACGAACAGCAGGAACACCTCGCGGTAGGCGATGCTGGTGCCCGCCATGAAGAAGCCGCAGAACAGCAGGGCACCCACGGCGAGGCAGGCGGTTTCGCGTGGCGGCAAGGCGGCGACGGCGGCGGGCAGACGCGGGCCGCGGGCGAGGCGCAGGGCCGTAAACAGAGCGGTCAGCGACAGGAGCGGAAACAGCAGCGCGATCCAGACCCGGCGGCGTGCCAGGTCGTCGAGATGGGCCGCCGGGGAGAGCCACGAGACGACACGCTCCAGCGCGATGAACACCCCCTCCGCCAATTTCCGCCCCCCTGGGCCGTCGGTGCTGTAATCCGGGCCCGGGAGGTTGCGGGCCATCGCCAGCCATTGATCGTGCCAGAGCCAGACAGAGAGGCCGAGGACGGCGGCCATCGCGACGGCGATCGCGAACGCGACGGGCCGCCGTTCGCGCGCGATGAGTGGGGCCAGCGCCAGCGGATAGAGTTTCAACAAACCCAGAAGCAGGATCGCCGCGTAGCCGGCCAGTCTGACGGGAAACGACCGGCCGATGCTGAGCACGATCAGCGCGGCGGCGGCGAAAATCAGCAGATCGACATTGCCGCGCTCGAACCCATAGACGACCGCCGAGGATGCGATCGCGGCCAGCATCAAAACCAGGTCGCGCCATCGATGTGATCGCGGAAGGATCATCAGCGACAGGATGAAACTCAGGCCGATCGTCAGCCCAAACGGTACCGCCGCGGATAACCGATCGGGCAGAAACCACAGCCGCAGCCACAGCGGCGGATAGACCATCGGCCGGGTGAACATGTCACAGGGGTTGGCGGCATAGACATCGACGCCGCGGCGCCAGCAGTCCATCTGGCCGATGACATAGGTGGTGTCGATGAAGGGGGGCAGCACCGCCTCGGGCACCCAATGGCGCATCAGGCGTAGATAGAGGTCTGGGTCGATCCCATGCAGGGCGACCCCAAGGACGAGCAACGCGAGGCCCAACCCGGTCATCGCGGGCCGGGTCACGCTGGTGACGCGGATCACGACGCCTGGATGTTTGGCGCGGCCTGCCAGACCACGATCAGCGATTTGCCGATCCGGTATCCCGTGAGCGGGTCGATCAGACGGGAGAGCGGAACCATCAGCCGGTCCCAGGCCTGGATTTGCCGTGCGGTCGGGTTTTTCTGGCGCAAGACCAGCCGGTTGGCCAGCGATGCCAACAGGCCGATGCTGTCGAGCCATTTGCAAAGCGCGAGGCGGGTTCCCTCGGGCGTCAAGGCGCGCAGACTGGTGGGCGTGTAGCGCCGGTAATGCCCGACCGCGGCGTCGAAGGGGCTGAACAGGAATTCATGCGCGGGCGCCAGCACGATCAGGTGGCCTCCCGGCCGTAACAATTTCGCCGCGGCGCGGACTTGCGCGCGATCGTCGGCGATATGTTCCAGCACATCCATATACAAAATCGTGTCGAACGCGGCGCCGGCCTCGATCGTTTCGAGTGTTCCGGTCAGCACGTGATGGG
>JAYVXQ010000114.1:0-6905 GCA_043785025.1 Acetobacteraceae bacterium | reverse complement strand
TGAACGGCCTCGGCGCCGTCGCCGTGCCCATGGGGTGGGCTGAGGTCATCACCGCCGCGCAACAAGGTGTCATCGACGGCGCCGATTTGCCCGTGGTGAACATGGTGCCTTTGAAAGCCTATGAGGTCTCGAAATACTACTCGATGACCGGTCACAATTACGGCTCCACCCTCGTCGCCTTCAATCTGGGTATTTTCAACGGTCTCAGTCCGGCACACCAGAAACTGCTGCTGGACGTCGGCCGCGAGGCGCAAACCCGTGTCCGCGCGGCGACCGAGAGCATCGACAGCGAAAAAGCCGCCAAGGAATTGCTGGAACCGCGCGGCATGACCGTGAACGTGCCCGACCGCGGTCCGTTCCGCGCCCGCGCGATGGAAAAAATCTGGCCCGCCTACCAGGCGCAGTACGGCGAAATGTGGGAGCAGATCACCGCCGCCGCCGGAGCCTGACCCATGGCACACCCCATGCCGGCCGCGGCGCCGATGGCGTCGCCCATCACGCGCGTCCTGACGAGCGTTCCGCGCGTGTTCGTCGGCGTGCTGGTACTCGGCGCCATCGCCACCATGCTGTACGGCGTCTTCGCCCGCTATGTCATGGTTCCCATCACCGATTGGATGGATGTCGATCCCATCAACTTCTTCTGGGTAGAGGAGGTCGGTGAGGCGGCACTCGCCTGGATCACGCTGATCGGTGCCGCGATCGCGGTCGCCGATCGCGGCCATTTCCATCTCGATGTGCTGGTCCATCGCATGTCACCCAAGGTGCGCCGGATCGCGGATATCGCCACACAGACGTTGATCGGCGCGTTCGGACTGCTGGTCGGCTGGTTGGGGTTGAAACTCTCGTTGCTGAACATGGGCCTGACCTCGCCGGGCCTGGAGTTCAGCCTCGCCTGGCTTTACGCCCCCGCGGCGATCGGCGGCGTGTTGATGGCGATTTACGCCGCGAAGAACATCTGGGACCGGATCTGACGCCATGGTTCTCGCCGCCACCGTTCTGATTTTCGTCATTCTGCTGATCCTGTCAGTGCCGATCGTGTTCTGCCTCGGCGCCGCGGCGGTGTGCGGCCTGTTATTGGGCGGCTACCCGCTGCAGCAACTCGGCTCCACCATGATCGCCGCCTCGCAAAGCTGGGTTTTGCTCGCGATCCCATCCTTCGTCTTCGCCGGCTCGCTGATGGAGCGCGCGGGGATGTCCAACTCACTCGTGGAACTGGCCCGCGCCTTGGTCGGCTGGGTGCGCGGCGGTCTGGGGATGTCGGTGATCATCGTCGCTTATTTCTTCTCCGACATCTGCGGATCGAAAATGGCCGAGGTGTCCGCGCTTGGCTCCGCGCTGGTCCCGCCGCTGAAACGCGCGGGCTACAGGGCCGAGGACGCCGCGTCCCTGATCGCCGCCGGCACCGCGATGGGAATGCTGGTCCCACCCGCGATTTTCATGATCGTGATCTCGGCGGTGACCAATCAATCCGCCGTCGCGTTGTTTCTGGCGGGCTTCATTCCCGCCGCCGTGATCGGGGCGTGTCTGTGCGTTCTCGTGATGATCCAGGCGCATCTGTTAGGCTGGCCCAAGGACACCCGCACCAGCGTCCGCCGCATCGCCCGCGCGGGCCGCGACGCCGCCGTGCCGATGGTCATTCCGGTGGTGATCCTCGGCGGTTTCTACATGGGCGCCTTCACCGCGACCGAGGCCGGCGCGATCGTCGCCCTCTATTCCCTGCTGGCGGCGAAATTCTATTACAAAAGCGTGACATGGGCCGAGATCTTCGACCTCGCCTGCGAGGCCGGGGTGCTCACCGGAGTCGTCGTCTACCTTCTGGCCGTGGCGACCATCTTCCAATATCTGATGGGCCTGTCCGGCATGCCCGCGTTTCTGGGATGGGCGCTTGGACCGCTCGAATCCTCGAACTGGCTGTTCCTGACCGCCGTCGCGCTGCTGACGCTGGTCTTTGGCATGTTGCTGGAGGGTTTGCCCGCCGCCGTCGTGCTCATTCCGGTGGTGTTTCCGATCGCGATGAAGATCGGCATCCATCCTGTTCATTTCGATATCGTGCAAACGGCGGCGGTCGGCATCGGCCTGTTCACCCCGCCCTTGGGTGTCGGTCTGCTGATGGCTTTGCGATTCGCGGATATCTCGGTCTGGCAACACGCGCGCAGCTACGTGCCCTATCTGATCACGCTGCTGATCGGGCTGATGCTCATCATCTGCTTTCCGGAATTGTCGCTGTTTCTCCCCCGCGGCGCGGGCCTGATCAAATAACCCGGCGCGGGCCTGATCAAATAACCCGGCGCGGCGATCCGTTCCCGCGAATCCGCCACGCTTTCCGGCCCCACGGCGCCAAGACATTCCGGGTCCGTAACCCCGCCAGCCCATGGCTCCCGCGCGGGGAACGTTGTATGGCGTGACGTGATGACCAACATTCGCGCGGTGATGTTCGACGCCTATGGCACGTTGCTGGACGTCCACGCCGCGATGGCGCGCCACGCCTCTGGCCTTGGCCCGCGCTGGCCCGAGATCAGCGCCGACTGGCGCCGCAAGCAACTGGAATATAGTTGGATCCGCTCGCTTGCCGGACCCGCGCACCACCACGATTTCTGGCGCCTCACGCAAGACGCCCTGGCCTGGACGGCAGCCCAGTACGGGATCACGGACGAGGATATTCTGAGCGGCATCCTGATGGCCTATCGCCGCCTCGATCCCTACCCCGAGGCGGCTTCGGTCCTGTCCGATCTCCGCCATCGCGGCCTCGCCACCGCCATCCTCTCGAACGGGGAGCCCGCGATGCTGGAGGAGGCCGTCACCTCCGCCGGTCTCGCGCCGCTGCTGGATCACGTTCTGAGCGTGGAAACCGCCGGCGTGTTCAAGCCCGATCCCCGGGTTTACGCCATGGCCGCCACGCGTTTGGACCTCGCGGCCGATCGCATCGCGTTCGTATCCTCCAACCCCTGGGACGCGTTCGGCGCCGCCGCTTTTGGCTTCCGCGTCTTCTGGGTCAACCGCGCGGCGCAACCCAACGAATATGATCTGGCCACGTCCGCCATTGAAATTCGCTCTCTCGCGGCCTTGCCGGATCGCCTGACGTGACCCCCGCCGCCCGCATCGAGGCCTCCATCGCGCTGCTCACCGCGATCGAGGACGCCCCCCACCGTCCCGCCGACGCCATCGCCAACGCGTTCTTCCGCGAGCGCCGCTTCATCGGCGGCGGCGACCGGCGCGCGGTGTCGGATCGGTCCTGGCGTGTCCTCCGCGCCCGCCGCCGCCTCGCCTGGTGGGTGCCCAAGGAAACGCCGCGCTTGCTCATCGCCGCCTCGCTCCTCACCGAGGGATGGGCCTTGTCCGGCGTCGCTGAATCCTTCTCCGGCGAACGCTTCGCCCCGCCGGGACTGGAGCGTAACGAATACAACGCCCTGCGCCGCGTCGAGGGTCAGAGCCTCGTTCATCCCGACATGCCCGATCCCGTGCGCCTGGAACTGCCGGACTGGCTCTATCCGCGCATGCTCGAGCGGTTCGGCGGCGACCTCGACCGCGAGATGGCGGCACTCAGTGAACCCGCGCCGCTGGACCTGCGGGTGAATATCCTGAAGGGCACGCGCGACGCGGCGCGCGCCGCCTTGGCGGGGGAGGGGTGGGAGGCCACGCCGACCTTGCTCTCGCCCTGGGGTTTGCGCATCGACGGCCGCCGTCCCGTGACCTCCGGGCCCACGTTCCAATCGGGCCTGGTGGAGATCCAGGACGAGGGCAGCCAGCTCATCGCCGCGTTGACCGACGCGCGGCCGGGGATGCGCGTCGTCGATTGGTGCGCGGGCGCAGGCGGCAAAACCCTGGCTTTGGCGGCCACCATGGATAATCGCGGCCAGATCGTCGCCTGCGATGTCTCGGGCTCACGCCTCGACGGCGCGGTGCGCCGGTTGCGCCGTGCGGGGGTGAATAATGTCGAGCGTCATCTGGTCACGTTGGGCGATAAATGGGCGAAGCGGCGGGAAGGCGCCTTCGATCGCGTGCTGGTCGACGCGCCCTGCACCGGCACCGGCACCTGGCGCCGCAACCCCGACGCGCGCCTCCGGCTGACCGAGACGGATCTCGATGAACTGAAAGTCAAACAGGCGGCGATTCTCGATACGGCGCAGGCGCTGGTGCGGCCAGGCGGGCGGTTGATCTATGGCACCTGCTCAATCCTGGCCGAGGAAAACGAAGCTCAGGTCGCGGCCTTTCTCGTCCGCCATCCCGCCTTCATCCCGCTCAGCCTCCGGGACGCGTGGCCGGACGCGCCGATGTCGGGCGACCATCTCGCGCTGACGCCCGCGCGCGACAATACCGACGGGTTCTTCGCCGCGGTGATGGAACGGCGGGCATGATCGCGATCCGCAAAGCCCGTCCCGCCGATGCCGTCGCCATCGCCGCCGTCCATGTCGCGGCGTGGCGCAACACCTATCCGGGCATTCTGCCGGACGCCTTCCTGGCGAAAATGTCCGTCTCCCGCCAGGCCGTCTATTACGATCAGGCGATCCGGGGCGGCACCGGCGTCATGGTCGCCATCGCCTCGGGCGTCGACGTGGCACCGGGAGGGGCCGCGCGCATCATTGGCTTCACCACCGCTGGTCCCGCCCGCCGCGGCGAGATCAGCGGCCGTAAGCTCGGTGAGGGCGAGATCGAAACTTTGTATGTCCTTGACGACTGGCGCGAACGCGGGGTGGGCCGCCGTCTGCTGTGCGCCGCCGCCGCGCATCTGGCCGAGGGCGGCTGCAAATCCGCCTTCCTCTGGGTGCTGCGCGATAACCCCAGCCGCTGGTTTTACGAGCGTTTGGGCGGGCGCACCGCCGCCGAGGCCTCGATCCAGGTCGCCGGCCACGGTGTCATCCAAACCGCGTTCGTCTGGGATCCGATCGACCGGCTGCTGACTTCCTCAGCCCAATCGTCCTGATCCCATGAAACCGCGTCCTCGCGACGCCGAGGACGCGGCGCGCCCATGACCGTACTGGGCTGGCGGTCCGCGATCCGTGACGCGGCGTGGATGACGCGCGCCCGCGCACGCGCCTATCGGGATATTCTGTTGCTGGCGCCGCTGCTGAGCATCGGCCTCTGGATCGTCCTGTCCCATGACGGCATCGACCCTTTGGGCAAGCCGATCGGCACCGATTTCGTGTCGTTCTGGACCGCGTCCCAGGTCGCGCTGCGCGGATCTTTCGCCGATGCCTACAACATCGACCTCCACTGGGGCGCGCAGCGGGCGTTATTTCCGGACGCCGACCCTGGGTACGAGGCGTTCTTCTACCCGCCGGTTTTCCTGCTGCTGTGCCTGAATTTGGCGTTGCTGCCGTATTTCTGGTCGCTGGCTTGCTGGCTCGGCGTCACCGGGTTCGCCTGCTGGCGAGCGCTGCGCGCGTTGGCGCCCGCTATCGCGACGCCGCTGACGTTTCTCGCGTTTCCGGCGGTCTATCTGAACGCGATGTTCGGCCAGAACGGGTATCTGTCCACGGCGCTGTATGCGGGCGCCGTCGTAATGCTGGATCGCCGGCCGGTGCTCGCCGGATTTTGCCTCGGCGCCCTGGTCTATAAACCGCATCTGCTGGTGCTGGTCCCCGTCGCGCTGATCGCCGCCCGCCGTTGGGCCACGCTGGCTGTCGCCGCGATCACCGCCATCGGCCTGTGTCTGCTATCGGCGCTGTGTCTCGGCCTCGATGTCTGGCGCGGCTTCCTGGCGAATACGCCTCTCGCGCGCGCGACGTTGGAGCAGGAGCTGGTCGGCGCCGCCAAGATGCAAAGCGTGTTCGCCGCCGCGCAATTATACGGCGCATCTCCCGGCGTGGCCTACGCCGCGCAAATCCTGTCCGCGATCGCCGTGACCGCCGTTCTCGGCCGCCTCGCCTGGACCCATCGGTCCGGCATTGCCCTGGGTGTCGCGATGTTGACCGCGACGTTGCTGACGACGCCGTTTCTGTTGGGTTACGATCTGATGCTGCTGGCGATCCCGCTGCTGTGGGTGCTGAGCCAGGCCCAGGCGCGGGGGTTTTTGCCGTGGGAGAAAACCGTGCTGATGGCGGGTTTCATGCTGCCGATGATCTCATCGACCGTGGCACGGTATCTGATGGTGCCGCTGGCGCCGCTGGTGATCGCATCGCTGTTCGCCGTCGTGGCGCGCCGCGTAAGCCGGGATCCCTGAACCGGGTCCGCTGCCGTCCGCCGCTCAGTCCCTGGAGTCGCGCGCGCTGGCATCCGGCCGGCTGAACAAATCCGAAGGCCAGTCCAGCATCGGCACCGCCGCCGGCGCCTGTGTTTGCTTATCGCGCGGGGTCGATGTCCGGTGACCCAACGTGACGACGTTGGAGTCTCTTCTACGGACCTGCGTTCTGTCGTTGCCCATGTTCGCCTCACCTGTCCTGGCCGATTTTTCGAACCTAACAGGAGAGTATTAATAAACCGTAACGCGGTCCCTTCACTTTTGAAAACCATTCTCAGTTAATTGTATTCTTGGTATCGGCGCATTGCGTTAATGTATTGTGCGTGTTTCGTTTGCATGTTTTGTGCCGTTTGACCCGCGCACCGCGCACCCGATTTAACGGTCTGGCGTTAACATCTTCGGTCCCCAATGCCCCCGCGATTCGTCCAGATCACCAAAATCGTGAGGAAAACGGCGGCGGCGCGATCCGTTAACGCACCAGCCCCACTACGCTGGCCGCATGGTTTTATTTTGTCTCGCGGGTTCACCCCACGTTATTCCCGCCACCCTTGCCCGCCGCGAAGCGCACCGCCTCCTCCGCCGCGCGCACCAAAGCGCGCGCCTTTTGATGGCATTCCTCATACTCGGCCTCAGGCTCCGAATCCGCGACGATGCCGGCACCCGCCTGGACATACATCGTGCCGTCCTTCACCAGCGCCGTCCGCAGCCCGATGCACGTATCCATCGT
>JAYVXQ010000113.1:0-6928 GCA_043785025.1 Acetobacteraceae bacterium | reverse complement strand
CGCGATCGTCTGAAGTTGAGCCAACTTCAGACGGGAATCGCCCTCTGAAACTTAACAAACGCGGACCTTGATCGCGTCAACCTGACGCTATCAAGGTCTAGCCGCGCGCCGGTGCGGGTCCGCAGATGTCAGCCTTGGCTTTCAGGCCGCCGCGGGTGGCTTTGATCGGCGTGAAGCGCGGATACACGCCGTTGGCCAGTTCATCGAGGCTGCTGGCGCGCAGGCGCAACGCGGCGGCGTATTGCCAGTGATAGACCAGAACATCCTCGACGAACTGGCGCATGAAGGCGCTGGGGATCGCCTCGAGGAAGACGAAGGGATCGCCGTGGTCTTTCACCGTCTCCGCCCACCGGTTCATCCCGCTTGGCCCCTGGCCGTAAGCGGCGATGACCTTCAACAGATCGTCTCCGACCATGGGATGGCCGCCCAATTCGACCAAATAGCGCTGGCCGATCATGAGGTTGGTGGAGGGGTCGTTGAGGCGGTCGCTCTGGCCCTCGGCGATGGCGCCGATGGCGACGGCGGTGCGCGGCATCAATTGCATCAGGCCGCGGGCGCCGACGGGCGAGACGGCGAGGGGCCGGAAATTCGATTCATGGCGGACCACGGCGTAGACGAAGGCGGGATCCATGATGAAACCGCCGGCGGGCCGCAGCAGAGGCAGTTCGAACTTGCCCATGGCGGCCTCGGCGGCTTCGGAATCGACGCGGAGCTGGTCGGCGAACTGGGTCAGGCCGACGGCTTTGGCGACCAGGATTAGCGACCGGCCCAACGCGGGACGCGGGCCGGCGTCGAACCAGAGGGAGCGGAACTCGGCCTCGGCGCGATCGTGCTCGCCGACCTGGAGCAAGGCGAAACCGCGGCGGCCCTGGGGGGTGGTCATCAGGGCGTCGACGTCGGCGTTGCTGACGACGGCTTTGTCGGAGGGCAGCGGCGAGGGGCAGGCGGCGGCGGGGTTGAGCGCGCGGCGGGCGATGGGACCGTAGAAGGTGTCGGGGTAGCGGGCGGCGCGGCGCAACCAGAAGACGTAGCCGCCGCGATCGCGGCCGTGATGCGCGACGCGGGCAGCCCAAAACGCCGCGGCGGCGCGCAAGGCGGGGGCGTCGGTGATCCGCCAGGAGGCTTCGAACAGCGGTCGCGCGGTGGTGAAATCGCCCAGACGCCAGGCGGCGACGCCGCCGGAGAACAGGGAGTCGGCCTCCTTCGGGCCGGTGGTCGCGCGTCCCAGCAAGGCGATCGCGGTTTCGACGGCGGCGTTATCGCTGTTTTGCACCAGGAGGGTGCGGACGGGCACGGTGCTGACGGGTTTGCGGGTGGATTTGCTTTTTTCGATCGTGTCCGGTCCCGGCCGATGGGTCGCGGCGTCCAGCAGCGCGCGGATGGCGGGGGCGTCGGGCTGGTCGCCATAGCGGTTCAGCCAAGCCGACAGCTCCGCCGTGTCGGGGATGTAGGCGGTGTCGATATAGCGGGCGGAGAGGATGGCGCCGCGCAGCAGGTCGCTGTCCAGCCGCTCCATTTCCCGGGTGGCGCCGGAGATGGCGCCGACTTTTTGCAAAGCCAGGATATGGCGGATGAGGGCCGCGTCGCCTGTGGAAAGCGGTTGAGGCAAAGCGACGCCGCGGGCGCCAGGCATGCCTATTCGAGGGATCGCCAACGCGGTCTGTTCGACCGGTTCTTCCGCGTTCTTCGCCGAAACAGGGGCGGCAAGGCCGAGCGCCGTAAAGACGGCGCAAGTCCAAACAAGTGAACGCATCCGATGGCGTCCCGTCATGGGGCGTCTCGTTCGCATTCGACTTAACTAATGGGTCAGTCCCGGAGACGCAAGACTGGAAGTCGATCCAATCGGTATTGTGAGTGGGTTAAACGCTATTGTGTTGCATTGGCGCGGTTAGTCGGAAGGTAAGTTTCCGTGGGCGGAACCGCCCGAAAGTTACTGGAATGCTTACGTTTCCTTTTCGACCCATTCACCGGGTGAGACGCTGAGACGGAGGCTTTAAAGCGCCTGAGATTTTTTTCGGGACGGCGGGTCCCAACGGGTGGCGGCAGGGGATGCGGCAGGGGATGCGGCAGGGGATGCGCCAGGGCCTTTGCGGCGTGGGGGCGGGCTGCCATGTTCGCGGTGTGTTGCGCCTCCATCGCCTGGATCTGACCGATTTCCGCAATTACGCGACGCTGACCTGGCGGCCGCGGACGCCGGTGAGCGTGCTGTCCGGGGCGAACGGGTCGGGCAAGACGAATGTGTTGGAGGCGATCTCGCTGCTGGTGCCCGGACGCGGGCTGCGCGGGTCGCGGGGTGGGGAATTGCCGCGGCGGGAGGGGAACGGGCAGTGGGCGGTGTCCGGGCGGTTCTCCACCGTGCTTGGCGATAGCGATATCGGCACGGGGACCACGGCGGAAGGCGGCGAGCGGCGTTTGTTCCGGCTGGATGGCGCGCCGCCGCGCACGCAGGCGGAGATCGGCGCGCGGGCGGCGGCGGTGTGGCTGACGCCGCGAATGGACCGGCTGTTCCAGGAAAGCGCCTCCGGCCGCCGGCGGTTTCTGGATCGTCTGGTATGGGCGTTGGAAGCGGGTCACGCGCGGGAGGTCGCGGCGCATGACGCGGCGATGGCGCAGCGCAATCGTCTGCTGGCGGATGGGCGTTCGGCGATGCGCCCGGCGCGCGCGCCCGAGCCCGCGTGGCTGGCGGGGTTGGAGGATGCCATGGCGCGGCATGGCGTGGCCGCCACGGCGGCCCGGATGGCGCTGGTGGCCCGATTGAACGATCGACCGGCTCAGGCGGCGCTGCCTGAAGCGTTTCCGTCGGCGTCCCTGGGCTTGGTATGTCCGATCGCGGCGCGGCTGGCGGTGGCTCCGGCGTTGGAGGTCGAGGAGTGGTTGCGAACGGTCCTGGCGGCGAACCGTAGCCGGGACGCGATGGCGGGTGGGGCGATCGCGGGGGCGCATCGGGCGGATATGCGGCTGACCGACCGGGACACCGGGGTCGAGGCCGGTCTGGTCAGCACGGGCCAGCAGAAAGCGTTGCTGATCGCGATCGTACTGGGCCACGCGAGTTTGATCGCGGACGCCCGGGGGTTCGCGCCTTTGCTGCTGCTGGATGAGCCGGTGGTGCATCTGGACGCCACGCGGCGGATGGCGTTGTTCGAGGCGTTCCGCCGGACGCCCGCGCAGGTGATCGTGACCGGCACGGATCCCGAGGTGTTCGCCCCGCTGGAGGGGTACGCGGATTTTTGGCGGGTCGAGGCGGGCCGGCTGATCGCGTCCGGCGCCGAGACGTCCCTGCCGTCCGGTGCGACCCCCCCTGTCTTCCGGTGCGACCCCCCCTGTCTTCCGGCGTGACCCCCTGTCTTCCGGCACCGGTGTGTGATAAGTATCTATAGTACTCGTCACACCATCAGGAGACCCAGGCCGGGATGTCAGATAACGCCGGAACGCCCCCCGATTCCACCCCGGAAAATGGTGAGGAGGCGTATGACGCCGCCTCGATCTCGGTCCTGAAGGGCCTGGACGCGGTGCGCCGCCGTCCCGGCATGTATATCGGCGACACTGACGACGGCTCGGGCCTGCATCATATGGCGTTCGAGATCATCGACAACGCGGTGGACGAGGTGCAAGCGGGGTTCGCGCATCAGGTCGAGCTGACGTTGAACGGCGATGGCAGCGTGACTGTGCGCGACGATGGGCGCGGCATTCCGACGGACATGCATGAGGAGGGGATCTCCGCCGCCGAGGTCGTGCTGACGCGGTTGCATGCGGGCGGGAAGTTCAATCAGAACTCGTATAAAGTTTCCGGCGGGTTGCATGGGGTCGGTGCGGCGGTGGTGAACGCCTTGTCCGAGCGGATGGAGGTGCGGATCTGGCGCCAGGGTCTGGAGCACGTGATCCGCTTCAAACACGGCGATACGGTTGAGCCGCTGTCGGTCGTTGGACCCGCGGCCGATCGGGGCAACGGGACGGAGGTGACGTTCAAGCCAAGCCCAGGAACGTTTACGAAGACGGAATTTGATTTCGCGGTGCTGGAGAGACGGTTGAGGGAATTGGCGTTCCTGAACTCCGGCATGACCATCGTGCTGCGGGATGAGCGTCACACGCCGCCGGTGGAAAGCGTGATGATTTACGAGGGCGGGCTGATCGCGTTCGTCGCATGGTTGGACCGGTCGAAGACGGCTGTCATCCCCTCCCCGATCAGTTTGCGCACGCCGGCCGAGCAGGCGGGCATCCGGGTCGAGTTCGCGTTGTCGTGGAATGATAGTTTCCATGAAACGATGCTGTGCTTTACCAATAACATTCCGCAACGCGACGGTGGGACGCATCTGGCCGGGTTCCGGCAGGCGCTGACGCGGGTGGTGTCGAAATACGCTGAGGGCATGGGCAAGAAGGACAGTCTGGCGCTGGTGGGCGAGGATATGCGCGAGGGGATGACCTCGGTCTTGTCGGTGAAGGTGCCGGATCCGAAATTCTCCTCGCAGACCAAGGACAAATTGGTCAGTTCCGAGGTGTCGCCGGTGGTGCAGGCGGCGGTGGCGGACGCGGTGTCGCATTGGTTTGAGACCCATCCGCGGGAAGCCAAGAGCATCATCGGCAAGGTGATGGACGCGGCGGCGGCGCGGGAGGCGGCGCGTAAGGCGCGGGAGCTGACGCGGCGTAAGGGCGTGCTGGATATCTCCACGCTGCCCGGCAAATTGGCGGATTGTCAGGAGCGGGATCCGGCGAAATGCGAGATCTTCCTGGTCGAGGGCGACAGCGCGGGCGGGTCGGCGAAGCAGGGGCGTGACCGGAAATTCCAGGCGATTTTGCCGCTGAAGGGCAAGATCCTGAACGTGGAGCGGGCGCGATTCGATCGGATGTTGGGCAGCCAGGAGATCGGCACGCTGATCACGGCGTTGGGCACCGGCATCGGGCAGGGGCCGGTCGAGCAGGGCGGCTTCGACGCGGGGAAATTGCGCTATCACCGGATCGTCATCATGACGGACGCGGATGTCGATGGATCGCATATCCGCACGCTGCTGCTGACGTTCTTCTTCCGCCAGATGCGGGAATTGATCGAGCGGGGGCATTTGTTCATCGCGCAACCGCCTTTGTACAAGGCCACGCGCGGCAAGGAAGAGCGGTATATCAAGGACGATGACGGGCTGGAGACGTTCCTGCTGGATAAGGCCTTGGCGAACGCGCGGCTGAATTACGCCGATGGGCGCGAGTACGAAGGCGTCGATTTGCGGCAGGAGGTGCGCTTCCTGCGCGAGGCGACCTTGCATCTGCGCCGTCTGGCGCCGCAGATTCCGATCATGCTGCTGGAGCAGGCGGCGATCGCGGGGGTGCTGACGACCAATCGGGAGCGGGCCATGGCGAATTCTCCGTCGTTGGCGCAGCGGTTGAACGCGGTGTCATCGCCGACCGAGCGGGGCTGGGTTGTGAGCGCGGATCATGGGCTGACGATGTCGCGGACGGTGCGTGGCGTGGTCGAGAAGCATAGTTTGGAGCCGGTGGCGTTCCGTAGCGCCGAGGTGCACTGGCTGTCGGAACGGGCGGAGGCGATGGACGCGCGGTTCGGTTCGGCGGCGCGGTTGAAATTGGATACGCAGATGATCGACCTCGCGGGTCCGGCGACGGTGTTCGAGCGGATTATGACGTTGGGTAAGCGCGGGCTGACGATCCAGCGGTTTAAGGGGTTGGGAGAGATGAACCCGGATCAGCTGTGGGAGACGACGTTGGATCCGGCGGTCAGGACGATGTTGCAGGTGAAAATCGGCGATTCCGAGGACGCGGCGCAGGTGTTTTCCACGTTGATGGGGGATGTGGTGGAGCCGCGGCGGGAGTTTATCGTGGGGAATGCGTTGAAGGTGGCGAATTTGGACGTGTGAGGGATTTCGGGTGCTGTGAACCTGCTGATCCGTTTGTTGTCTCCTGGGCCTCGCAAAACGCATTGGGAGTCGCTATCTAGAAAGACTTTCTAGAAAGGCGCCCGATCCATGGCCCTGAGCATCAAGACAGTTGAAGCGGATGAACTCGCCCGCGGGCTCGCGCGGCTAACCGGTGAAACCATGACCGAGGCGGTCACGACGGCCCTGCGGGAGCGGTTGGAGCGGGAGCGGGCGAAGCGCGAAGCCGCCGAGGATCTTCCGGCGCGGCTGCGAGCACTGTCATACCGGCTGAAGAGCCATTACGATACATCACCGGTCACTCGCGCGGAATGGGACGCGGCGTCGGGCGACGAGGCGTGATCGTCGTCGATTCCTCGGCGGTGATCGCCATCCTGTTCGACGAACCGGGTGCCGATCGCCTCGCCCGCCGTTTGGCGGAGGCTCCGCGGCGCGTGATCTCAGTGGCGTCCTATTTGGAAACTGGAACGGTCATGGCGGGCCGGCGGAAGTCGGATCGGCTTCGCGCGATCAATGATCTCGACGGGTTTCTCGCGGAGGCCGGCATTACCCTCGCACCGGTCGACGCGGACCAGGCGCGGCTCGCGCTGCGCGCGCGCATCCAATACGGCCGCGGCATGGGGCATGGCGGCGTGCTGAATTTTGGCGATGCGTTTACCTATGCGCTGGCGAAGACGTTGGATGCGCCGTTGCTGTTCGTCGGCGATGATTTCGCGACGACGGATATCGTCAGCGTCTGACTCTTGGTCCAACTCAGCGGCGGGAAATTGGCTCTCGGCCTGGCGAAGGCGAGCTCTACGTGAAAGCCTCCTCATTTCGTCGCGGAGCGCCTGACCATGTCCGATTCCTATGCCATCACCAAACGCAATAAAGTCGTTCGGCGTCACGAGCGTGGCTCGTACGACAAACCCGTGGTGCACGCACTGCTGGACGCCGCGATGGTCGCGCATATCTACCTGGGTTTCGGAGAAATCCGGGTATACGCGCCCAGGGTTGGTGTGGCGGCGGGCGCAAAACCAAAAGGATACCCGGATTTCGGAGAGATCCGGGTA
>JAYVXQ010000112.1:0-6947 GCA_043785025.1 Acetobacteraceae bacterium | reverse complement strand
CGCTCATCGTGCATGACGGCACCATAAGCGGCGGATCGTTAATAAATCGTAAGCGGCTTTGGGATCATCCTAAGCCGGCCGCTGGTATCAGGCGCCGTAGCCATCGGGATGCGCGGCCCGCCACGCGAAGGCGGTGCGCACGATCTCGTCCAATGCCTCATGCTTTGGCGACCATCCGGCGGCCCGCGCGCGCCCCGACGCCGCCACCAGCACGGCGGCATCGCCGGGACGCCGAGGCGCCATTTCCCGCGGCAGGCGCAGCCCCGACACCTGTTCCGTCGCGCGGATCACCGCCATCACGGAATGACCGGTGCCGGAGCCCAAATTCCAGATGACCTCGGGCTGATCGTCGAGCCGGTCCAGGGCCAGCAGATGCGCCGCCGCGAGATCGGAGACATGCACGTAATCGCGCACGCAGGTGCCGTCCGCGGTCGGGTAGTCCGCGCCATACACCCCCAACGGCGGGCGGCGGCCCAACGCGGCGTCGATCGCCAACGGTATCAGATGCGACTCCGGCCGGTGATCCTCGCCCAACCGTCCGGCGGGATCGGCCCCCGCGGCGTTGAAATAGCGCAGCCGCGCCGACCGCAGCCCATGCGCCACGAACGCCCAATGCAACGCGCGCTCGGCCATCCATTTGCTTTCGCCGTAGGGCGATTGGGGATCGATGGGCGCGTCCTCGGGGATCGGCCGCCCATCCGCCGCGTTGAACAACGCCGCGGTCGAGGACAGGATCAGCCGGTTCACCTGGTGGCGCACGCAGGCATCGATCAGCACCATGGTCTTGGCGGCGTTTTCCAGCAGATAGCGCATCGGCATCCGCATGCTCTCGCCCACTTGCGTCACGGAAGCGAAATGAAACACCGCGGTCCAGGTCCCGTCTCCCAGAAGCCCGTCCAGCAGCGCCGCGTCGCCCATGTCGCCCGCGATGAACCGGACATCGGCGGGCACCGACCCAAGGTGTCCGGTGTTGAGGTTATCGAGCACGACGACCTCATCCCCCTGATCCCGCAAGGCCGCCACCATGTGGCTGCCCACGAACCCGGCCCCGCCGGTGACCAGAAACCGCCGTCTGCTCATATTTACCCCGTCTGATACGCCTTATAGCGGGAGTGGTACACTTCCGCGTCTGCGTACCCCGAGCGCACATGCACGCGCGGGTCAACCCGTGTCATCACCGTTCCCGCCACCGTGGCGTTCGCGTCCTCCAGCAATTCCAGCGAATGCACCACCACCGCGCGCGGGGTGGAGCGCCAGCGGATGCACAGGATCGTCGCGTCCGCGACCGCCGCCAGCACCCGCGCCTCGGTGATGGCCTGGATCGGCGGCGAGTCGAGCAGGATCAAACTATACTCACGCCGCGCCTCATTCAGCAGCCGCGCCATATCCGGCCCCATGAACAGCCCGAACGTATCGCCCGACGGGCGTCCCGCCGGGATGAAATGCATTCCGCCCACGGGATCGGCGTGCAGCACATCCTGCATCTCCGCCTTGCCGCGCAGCAATTCCACCAACCCGGCCGAGCTATCGGCCCCCAACCAGCGCGCCAAGGCCGGACGGCGCAAATCGCAATCGATCAGCAGCACCTTCTCGCCGCTCAGGCCCGCCGAGCGCGCCAGCGACAGCGCCAGCAACGACTTCCCCTCCGCTGGCCGGGCGGCCGTGATCGCCACCACACGCGGCCGCTCGGAGCCCAGATACAGGCCCGCCCGCACCGCGCGGATCTGTTCCGAAAACGCGGTCAAAGGCCGCCGCGCCGTCATGTCCTGGATCGGCACGGTGCGCAATTCGCGCCGCGTCAGTTCCGGGATCAGCGCGAAACACGGCAGGTTTGTCACGGCGCGCGCATCCTCGCCGCCGTGGAACGTCGTGTCCGAAAGATGCAGCACATAAACCAGCATCAAGCCCAGGGCGATCCCCGCCGCGAGTGCGGCCGCCATCATCGGCACGGGTTTTGGCCAGCTGGGGTACATCGGCGGCAAGGCCAATGACACTTCCCGCGCCTCGGAGATTTCGACCGCCTGCTGCTGCGCGGTTTGTTGGATTCGTTCCAGCATCGCTTTCAGTTCGGCGCGCGCGGCCTCGGCGTCGCGCTCCATGGCGTTGAGCGGGATGCGCGCCTTGGCCTCCTGATCCGCCTCGATCTGCGCGTTTCGCAGGTTGCGTTCCAGCGTCTTCACCCGCTCGAACGCCGCGCGGCGATCGTGATCGGTGGCGGCGACCACGCGGGCGACCTCGGCGGTCACCGCGCGGCGCGCTTCTTCAATCTGGCGGCGGGCGCCCTCGGCTTCGGGATGTTTGGCCCCGACGCGGCCGGTCAACGACTGATATTGCGCGGTGATCTGATCCAGATTGACCCGCAGCGCCGCGACCGAGGAGGCGATCGCCGCCTGCGCCTCGGCCCCCGCGCGTCCGCGCGCCTTGTCCAGCCGCGCGTCCGCGGCCGCCAGATCCCCCTGCGCCTTCCCCAGATCCTCATTCAGGTGCGTGATCTTCTCCGCGTCCAAGCCGGCATGCATCCCCTGCGCGAAGTTGTTGCCGGCGCGGTAGGCGGCGATGCGGTCCTCGGCCTTACGCACTTCCTCCCGCAAGGCGGCGGCGCGGCGGGCGAGCCAGTCGCTCGCGCGATGCACGGTCGCCGCCTTGGCCGCGAACTGATCTTTCACATACAGGTCCATGACATTGTTCACCGTGGCCGCCGCGACCAGCGGATCGGAGGCGGTGAAGGTCACGTCGATGACCTGGGAGCCACGCACCGGTGCGGCGCGCAAGGCGTCGCGGACCGCCATCAGGGTCGTATCGCGCGATTCATCGGGCATCGGTCCGAACACGTGATCGTCGTCCGTGTCGCCGCTGTCGATGCCCAACCGCGTCTTGATCCAGGCGAAGGTTTGTTTCAATCGGGATTGCGGCCGCAGGGCCGCGTTGAACTCGGAATTTTCATATAAATTGCCACGCCGCGCGGCGCGCTCGGTGATTTTCAGACTGCGCAAAATCTCCGCCTGCGAGGCCATGACCGAGTCCGTCACCGGACCGGAGCGCACGAGGCTTTGCAATTCGCGCGACTTGTATTCAGCCGGATCGTAAATCAGCGATCCGGTCGCGGTATATTGCGGCGCGATCCGCTGCAACGCCACCCACGCGCAGCCCGGCACCAACGTGGCGACGAACAAAAACGCCAGAATATGTCTACGGAATATCCCAATTGTCGCGCGCATGTGCATGGCTTCACCAGTCGAGGCGCGCCGGACCGGGGGCCGCGCCGTTGGGCCTGAAGGGGGGGGCGGCCGCTCCGCCAAAACTGGTTTGATGTCGTTCATGCCGTATTGGCCTCGGTCGGCGCCATGGGAGGAATTGTTCAGACAGGGCCGGAACACGCGGAGCCTAAGGACCGGAGATGAACAGACGGTAAACGCCGGCGCGGAAATTCCTCGCCGCGTCTTAACGATTCATACATATGTCCGCTGTAGAAACGGCGGCGGCTCACCCTCAAAAGGAGGTGCTTCGATGCGCCGTTTCCTGTCGTTGCCGTTGTTCCTCGTGATCGCGCTCGCCGCCTGCGCGCCCGGCGGCGATCTGCCGTCCCTCGCGGCCGCAACCGGCCACGAATACCGCCTCGGGCCCGGCGATGTGGTGCGCGTGATCACGTATGGCGAGGAGCCTTTAACCGGCGAGTTCCGCGTCAACGATCAGGGCGACGTGACCCTGCCACTCGCGGGCCGCGTCGCCACGAACGGCAAATCCACGCGCCAGTTGGGCGATGCGATCGCGAACGCGTTGAAGAAGGACAACGTGCTGGTGCGCCCCTCCGTCTCGGTCGAGGTCGCGGTCTACCGTCCGATCTACGTGTTGGGGGAGGTCAACCGGCCCGGCCAATACCCCTTCCATCCCGGCATGACCATGGTGACGGCGGCGGCGGTCGCGGGCGGCTTCACGTACCGCGCGGTTGAGGCCTATGCTTCGGTCGTTCGAACGGTGGAAGGCGATTCGGTGGAGGGCAAAGTCTCCCGCCAGGCGCTGGTGCAACCGGGAGACGTCATCACCGTGTTCGAGCGAAGATTTTGATTTTTTTCCGGCTGCTCATTCTGTTTCTGTTTCTGCTTCTGGTTCCGGCCGGGACGCGGCCCGCATGGGCTCAGTACGGTCCCGTCGGTCCGCCCGCGCCCGGTCCGCTGCACATTATCGGCGGCGGATCGAATGGCGGCTGCATCGCGGGCGCGATGGGGCTGAACCCGCCGATGGGTGACGGCTACCAGACCATCCACGGCACCATCAGCCATTTCTACGGCGCGCCGACGACGATCCAAAACATCATGCTTCTGGGTCAGAAGGCCCGCGCCAACGGTTTGCCGCCCTTGCTGATCGAGGATATTTCCCGCCCCCGCGGCGGGCCGATGCCGGGCGGCCATGTCTCCCACCAGGTCGGGCTGGATGTCGATGTCGCGCTGGATATGCGGGGGCGCGGCTATTTGTCCGAGGGGCAGCGCGAATCGATCAAGATCGCCAGCCTCGTCCGCTCCGACTATCGCGATATCGAGCCGTCGATGTGGCATGAGGGTGTCACGCGGCTGATGTGGCTCGCCGCGACCTTGCCGGGTGTGGATCGCGTGCTGGTGAACGCGGCGATCAAGCAGCAACTCTGCCGCACGGCGGTGGGCGACCGGTCCTGGTTGCGGCTGATCCGCCCCTGGTATGGTCATGCCGCGCATATGCACATCAATTTCAAATGTCCGGCGGGTCAGACGGATTGCGTGGTGAAGGCGCCGCCGCCGCCCGGCGATGGCTGCGATCAGTTGCAGTGGTGGTTCGATCAATTGAGCGCGCCCAAGCCGCCGCCGGGTCCGCCGCGCGCGAAACCGCGGCTGCCCGAGGCGTGTTATCCGCTGCTGGGGTTTAGCGGGCGATAGAGCGTCATCCGCTCAGATGGCCACACCTGAGCGGATAAAGATGCTCGTCAAAACAAGTCACCAGAGCGGTTTGCGTGAGCCAACGCGATCGGAAACCGCTCCGGGGTCGAACCGATCGGATGCGAACGCGCTCAGGTCGGCGGGCAACGCCCCGCGCAGGATCGCCGGAGCCAGCGTCAGTGCATGTGCGCCCGCCAGGGTCACGCCGCTGTGACAGGTCGCGGCGAAGGCGCCGGGAAATCGTTCCGATTGTTCATAGATCGGATACCCATCCGGCGACATCACCCGTAACGCGGCCCATGTGCGCACGATGTTGACGTCACGCAACGCGGGAAACGTCGCCAGATTGCGCGCCGCGATCCGCTGCAAAGTCGAGACTTTCGTGTCGATATCGAAGCCGGTGTCTTCCTGGCTGTCGCCCAACATCACCGTCCCTTCCTCGGTCTGGCGCATCACATGCGTGGCGTAATCCAGCAATCGCGGCACCCGCCCGGTGACGATGATCTGACCCTGTAACGGCGTCACCGGCATCGACAATCCCACCAGGGGCGCCAGATCGCGCGACCCCAGTCCCGCCGCGATGACGATCTTCGGCGCGGTGATCCGCTCGCCGCCGGCGTGAACCGTGAAACTCCCTGGCGCGGCCGCGATCCGATCCACCCGATATCCCGCGTGGTATGTGACCCCGAGCGCCTGCGCGTCGGTGTGCAGCGAGCGTAACAAATACAGCGGCGAGGCATGACCATCGATCGGACAGAACGACGCCCCCACGACGCGGTCGCCGAGGCCGGACACCATCGCGCGCACCTCCGCCCGATCCAGCATCCGCGTGCCGATATCGCCACTTTCGTTATGCATGCGCTGTACCGCGCCGGCGCGCGTTTCGAGTTCGTCGTCACTCAGACAGAACATGAAACCGCCAGGTTGGCGCAGGCCGGTATCGATGCCGGTCCGCTCCCGCAGGGCCGCCGCCAGCATGGGCCAAACCTCGGCGGAGTGGCGTGTCCAATGCGCGTAAGGCGGCATGCCCGCGCCTTTGCTTTGCACCCACACAAGGCCGAAATTGCCGCGCGCGGCGCGAAACGCATTGTCGCCTTCATCCAGCAAGGCGACCGAGGCGCCTTGTCGGGCGGCACCCCAGGCGATGGCGGTGCCGGCAAGCCCGCCGCCGATAACGATCAGATCGGCCATGCTGGCGGTCTGATGCGTGGCCCATGGACGCGCAACGGTGTCACCGGCCCAACCAAATGCGTTCGCCGGGACCATCGAATACGGTGATCCCCCAAACATTCAGCCAGGAAGCGCCAAGTTGAGCCCATGGCAGGAGGAATGTGGCGATTCCGCCGCAAGAGGGGTCGGATTTGACTTCCAAAAGGGGTGGCTTATAGGTGCTGCGTCCGATACGAAGCCGTTCCGTATTGATTTGCCAACGGTCATTGACCCCGGACCCGTCGCACCCCAAAGTCGTCCGCCCAACCGCGCGTTGCATTTTCACGCCGCTGTTTCGCAACGCGGCCAGCATGGCGGCGTTGATTTGCACCAGGCCGGGATCCAACTGATCGGCGAACCCCGTATCGATCTGCGCAGGCACCTGAACCGATCCGATTCGCACAAAGACCGCCGGGACGTTCGGCGTTGCCGGATTCAAATCCGCCGTCCGCGCGGCATAGGATCCGGGCACCCCCGCCGCGACAAGGCCCTTTGGATCACATGGCGTTTCACCAATGATCGCGAAGGCGCCAGCGGGTTCGTAATGCAGCGCGACGACCCGCTTGCTCAGGATGCTGGTGCCGATGCGCCCGATCTGGCCGCCGGGTGGGGCGCGATAACCGCGCATGTCCTCGGCGTTGAACGCGGCGCTGGCGGGCGATGGCAAGGCGAAATCCAGCCGCGGAATCGTCGTCCCCGGCGTGGCGCCGAAAGTCGCGGCGTCCACCGCGTTGCCGGTGGCGCCCGTGTCCAACAGGAAATTGCCCGTCCGCCCGCCGACCGTCAGCCGCGCCACCGGTGTCGCCCCGATCGACGTGTCCAACGTCACCC
>JAYVXQ010000111.1:0-6979 GCA_043785025.1 Acetobacteraceae bacterium | reverse complement strand
GGCCACCGCAATGGAGCGCGGGCGTAGCTCAGGGGTAGAGCACAACCTTGCCAAGGTTGGGGTCGAGGGTTCGAATCCCTTCGCCCGCTCCAGGTTTTCAATGGATTATGGCACCGATTGGATCGGTTTCGCGTGGTGGTATCTGGCATTATCCAGAAAGACGTGCACGAACCTCACGCCGGGATATATGGCCTCGATCGCCGTCAACAGCATGATCGTGCTCAGGGCATCCACCGACAGAGCATCTTTTACGATGGTCTGACCCGTTTCCAGGTCGATGGCGCCGTGAATGTTCAGGCGATCCCGCCCACTGCTTTGTTCCACCGCGACGGCCACGTCTTTCGGCGCCCAGCAGCCAACCGGACGGACCGCGCGGATTGGATGCACCGCGTCCGCGAAGACCACCGCCTCGTCCGCGGATAATTGGTTCGGCAGTGCATTGTAGGCCTTGATGAACGCTTCCTGCTTCGCCGGGTCCAGCTTGCGCGATATCGCTTTCGGCTTACGGTGTCCGATCCCCAGACGGTGCAACAGCGCGATCGGGCCGGATCGGCTTTGGTAGTCGATGCCGCATTCCCGCGCGATCCACGCCCCAACTTCCCGGGTTGTGCGAGGCAGGGTTTCGCCGATCCAGGCTTTCAGTCAGTCCTGTTGCTCCGCCGTCAGCCGGCAAATGCCGCCTTCGTGGCCAAAACCGGCCAAGCCATCGATCCCGTCTTCCTGGTACAACAGGTACCAGGTCCGGATCGTGTCATCGTCAAGGAACAGAACCTTCGCGACCGTCGCGCACGTCATTCCATCGTCAGGCAGGACCAGCGCGTTCGCCCGCCGCGCGAGACGGTGCGGGACCGAGCCATCGCGGGCCAGATCGATCAGGTCGCGACGGGATTCGCTGTCGAGGAAGCCGGGGCGGATCATGGAACCAACAGAATCGCCTCAGGCCCGGTTGGCAAGAGGGAAATCCGGATTCTCGATGAGTCGCGGTATAATACCAACCCGCGTTGACGTTGACTCTTTGGGCGATAAAAAACTCCCTTGTTATCAAGATCATAGGCATGCGGCGAAGAGTCAACGTCAACGCGGGTTGGTATCGCGCGCCGGGTTGGCGGGCGGCGGCGCGCGAAACCAACAAGGATGCCGACGGCCGTTGGCCCATCGCAGATGGGTCAACATTAAGGGCCGTTGGTATGAGACCTTGATAGCGTCAGGCTGAGGCGATCAAGGTCCGCGTTTGTGAAGTTTCAGAGGGCGATTCCCGTCTGAAGTTGGTTCAACTTCAGACGATCGCGCTCTGGGCGGCGAGCCCGCGATGGGCTTTGGCGACGGCCTCCAACCGGCTGGAGGCGCCCAGAGCGCGGTAGATGCCGGCGAGATGGACTTTCACCGTGCCGACGGCGAGGTCCAGGCGGCGGGCGATGGTTTTGGTGGCGCAGCCTTCGGCCAACAATTCGAACACATCGCGCTGGCGCTCCGTGAGATGGGTCAATGCCGGGAGCGGGCGGGCGGCCAGGGTTGACGCGGGTGGTGGCGCGGGCGCGTGCAGTGGCGTGACGCTGAGGGACGCGGGGGCGAACAGTCCGCCGGACAGGATGGTTTGCAGGGCGCGGACGAACTGCTCCGGGCTGGTCGTTTTCAGGATGTAGCCTTGGGCGCCGGCCTCCAGGCAAGACAGGATCGCGGCGCGGTCACTCTGGTCGGACAGCACGGCGAACAGGGTCAGCGGGAAATGCAGGCGCAGCTGGCGCAAACCGTCGAGGCCGCACAAGCCCAGATCCAGCAGGACGAGGCGTGGCGCGGTTTCCTGGATGCGGTGGAACAGGGTCATGTAGGCGGACGTGTTGGGCTCGGACGGGTCGACATCGTCGCATTGCCAGGATGGGCCCGCCTGATGCAGCAGGGCCATCAGCGCGTGCCGGATGAGGGCGTGCGGCTCAGCGATCAGAATGGTGTGCGCCGACGTCTTGTCGACCAGGATCCTGCGTAGCTCGTTCACGGGTGCGGCGCCTTTTTGGACTGTCACATGTCCAGGAAATGAACGTACCGTCAGGTAAATGAAGGGCGGGTCACAGATTAATTTCAGTTTTCTCGCGAGCGGACTGGTTTTGCGGTAATTTTTGAAAGGACGCGGCAATTATTGGGCTGGGTTTCAGGCCGGAATTGGCCTTGCTCGCAATTTTTTATCAATGGGTTACGGGAGTTTATTGATTTAAAATATCGAAACGATCGTTACTCCGTCACCCAGACATTGGCCATGCGGGGAATTCGGAACGGGACAAAACCTTTCACCCGGGAACGGATCGCCTGCACCTTGGTGAAGGCGCCGAAGGGCAGCGCGTAGACCCGGGTTTGGATGATCGCGCGCATCTGGAAGAAGGCGAGGCGCCGTTCCCCCGGCGTCGCGGCCGCGGTCAGGACGCGCCAGGCCTCCTGCAAATCCGGATCGTTGGTGCCCCCGCGCGGGCGGTATTCGGCGGTGGGGCCGGTCAGGAAGCGCATCGTCTCCAGCGGGCCAGGCATGGGGCGGATGTTGCGGGCGGTGAAGAACAGGTTCCAGCGCGCGTCGGGGATGCTCGCCATCGCCAGTGACGTCGGCCAGTCCACCACCTTCACCTGGGCGTTCACGCCCAGGGCCTGCAATTGTTGCTGAACGGCGATGGCGGCGTTGTACATCGGCGGGTAGTCGAGGTTGGTCAGGAGGATCACGGGTTCTCCGCCATAGCCCGCGGCGGCGAGCAGATGGCGGGCCAGCGGCGGATCATGCAGGTTATAGGTGTCCTGTCCGGCATCGGTGGGATCGCCGGGATACCGCAAGCCCGCGTTCAGGCTGTAATTGCCGGAAGCGGCGGCGTCCATGATGTCATCCATATCCAGCGCCGCCTGGACCGCGCGGCGGAAGTCCAGATTGTCGGTCGGTGCGGCGGCGGTGTTGGGGATCGCGAGTTGGATCGACCACTCGGGCACCGGGATCACGATCACGCCGGGATCGTCCTTGAGCGCGGTCTGGGCTTTGCGGGACAGATCCTCCACCCCGTCCAGTTCGGCGTCGGCCAGACCAGCGGCGCGGGCGGCGGCGTCGGTGACGGCGCGGAAGGTGATGGTGTCGAGGCAGGCACGCTTATGGCCGCCGAAGCCGGTGCGTTGGGCGAAGGCGGGATTGGGCTGGTAGGCGTCGTGGCGGGTCAGCGTGACATCGGCCGCGAGGTCGGGATTGGGCTTCGCGAGGCGGAACGGACCGGTGCCGACCGGATTGGTCAGCTTGTTGGCGGGGATCGCGCTGTCCTCGGCGGGCATGATGACGATTGGTACGAGGAAGGACGACAACGCCTCGATCAACATCGGCTGCGCGGTCTTCAAATGCAGGATGAAGTGGCGCGGACTGGGTGTGGTCCAGGACGCGACGGTGTCGAGCAAGGCGCGCTGGCCGCCGATGCGGGCGTAACGGGCGAAGGAGGCGGCGACGTCGGCCGCGGTCATCGTCTTGCCGTTATGAAACACGACGTCGGGCCGCAAGGTGAAATCGAAGGTCAGGTGGTCCGGGCTTTCCTCCAGCGCCTCGGCGAGGTCCAGGATCGGCTGGTTGTCCTCGTCGCGCGTTAACAGGCTTTCGAAGATATTCATGGCGATGTCGCGGGTCGGCGCGGCGGCGGTGATCATGGGGTCGAGGGTCGCGGGCGCGGCCTCCAACGCGAAAACCATGGCTCCGCCGGTGCGGGGGCAGACGAAGGGGGGCTCGGCGTGAGCGGGCGGGAGGATGAGCGTGAGGGCCAGCAGGGTGGCGGCGCGAATGTGGGATCTCAATGCCGCCGGCCTTCCGCGCGTTTGGTGAACCGTGTCGATAGCCGACTGAGGTCGGGGCGTCATCTGGTTTGTCGTGGCGATCATGCGTCAGTTGACAGATATGGGTAGGGTGGATGAGCCTTTGTTCATGCCACATCAGGAACTCCCGCTGACGGGATATCTCGACCGGTTTTCCCACCGGCCGGGGGAGAGTTTTTCGTGTTTTGTCAGTTCGCGGGAGGCGGCGCCGTATCGGGTGTGCCTGAAGCGGGTGATCAGCGGGGATCCAAATCCGGACGGGCCGGGCCTGTGTTTCGAGGATTTTTCCGATCGGTTCGATCTCACGCTGGCGGGCCGGCGGCAGGCGATTGCTCTGGGGTCGTATGGTTTGGTGGCGGAGGGGCCGCCGTGCGATCCGGCGGCGGAGCGGACGTGGACGGCGTTGATTTGTCCGGGGAACGTGATCGACCCTCAGGCGGTTTTGAGCGAGGGGCCGATCGTGCTGGAGATCGGGCCCGAGGGGGTTTGTCACGCGGGCGTTTCGGTTGGGGCGCCGATGCGCAAGGGGGCGTGGTATCGGATCTGGTTGAGCGTGCGGCCGTCGTCGGGGGTGTTTGTTATTGGGCAGACCCGGTTGGATGGTGGGACGGTGGTGGCGCATGGCCGGTTGGCGGTGGCGCCGGCGCGTGGGGCGGTGATGATCGGGGCCTCGCCTGAGGGCGGGCATTTCACCGGGAAGATCGAGGCGCCGGGGATTTTTTCTGGATTTTCCGAAATCACACCGGCGTTGGAGGCTGTTGTCGCGGTTTGGAATTTTTCATTGGGGATCGCGACGCAGACCATCGAGGATGAGGGGCCGCATGCGTGTCATGGGGTCCTGATCAATTTGCCGACGCGGGCGGTGACGGGTGCCGGATGGAGTGGCGCGGAGCATTGCTGGCGGCATGCGCCGGGGGATTACGCGGCGATTCATTTCCATGCCGACGACCTCGGCGATTGCGGGTGGACGGCGGATTTCACCTGGACGGTTCCGGAGGACATGCTCAGTGGAGGGTATGTTTTTCATTTGATGGGCGATGGGGGGGAGGATTGGATCCCGCTTTATGTGTTGCCGCGGGTGGAGGGGCCGTTCGCTTCGGTGGCGTTTTTGGCCTCGACGTTCACCTATCAGGCTTATGCCAATCATGCGCGGGATGCGATCGATCAGGCGTATTTCGATCGGGTGGCGGCGTGGGGGGCGTTTCCCGCCAATCCGGTGAAGTATCCGATTTATGGGCGGTCGCTTTATAATATGCATCTGGATGGCAGCGGGATTTCGTTCTCCTCCCGGTTGCGGCCAATTTTGACGATGCGGCCTGGGTTTTTGACGTTTGATGACGCGCGGGGCTCGGGGTTGCGGCATTATCCGGCCGATACGCATTTGCTGGCGTGGCTGGACAGTCAGGGGATCCCGTTCGACATCATCACGGATGAGGATCTGGATGAGCAGGGATTGAGTTTGTTGCGTCCTTATAACGTGGTGTTGACCGGTTCGCATCCGGAATATCATACGCCGAATACTTTGGATGCTCTGCTGGCGTATACGAAGTCTGGCGGGAAAATGGTTTATTTGGGTGGCAACGGGTTTTACTGGCGTGTCGCCCGCTGTTTGGACATGCCCTGGGCCATTGAGTTGCGGCGGGCTGAGGGGGGCATTCGGACATGGGCCGCTGAGCCTGGCGAGTATTATCATCAGTTCGATGGGCAGATGGGCGGGTTGTGGCGGCGCAACCGGCGGCCTCCGCAGCAGATTTGCGGGGTGGGGTTTTCGTCGCAGGGGCGGTTTGAGGGGACGCATTACCGGTTGCTGCCGATCGCGCGGGATCCCGCGTATGCCTGGATCTTTGAGGGGGTTGAGGGGACGGTTCTGGGGGATTACGGGCTGTCGGGCGGGGGTGCGGCGGGGTTCGAGTTGGATCGGGCGGATGATGCTTTGGGGACGCCGGATGGGGCGGTGATTTTGGCCCGGTCGGAGGATCCGCCGGAGTCGCATTACACGGTGCCGGAGGAGGTTTTGGCGGGGTCGCTGACGATCAGCGGGGAGCATGTAAAGGATTTGGTTCGGGCGGAGATCGTTTATTTTGAGCGGGAGGGGGGTGGGGCGGTGTTTTCGGTGGGGTCGATCACGTTTTGCGGGTCATTGTGGCGGGATGGGTTCGAGGGTCCGGTTTCCAGGGTTTTGTTGAATGTGGTGCGGCGGTTTGGTGGGGTTTAGAGGCGGCGGGGAATGTTGGCTGTTTCATAAAACACGCCGATCACAGCGGGTGATGCTTCGACGTTGTAGGCGATCCAGTAACGGTTGACTTTAACCCAGCGTCGGCCGGGGTGAGCGAGTTCCGGGTAGGATCGGGGCGCAGGCAGGCCTGATCCTGGATTGTAACGATTTGGCGCCAGGCAGCTTCCAGCGCCATTGCCAGCGCGCGAATGGCCTCTGGTCTGCCGCGATCCTCGTAATGCTGACGGAGGGCGCTGATGTGTTGAGCGGCTTCCGGTGTGAGGACGATCAATGGTTGGTTTGGGCCTTCCGTTTTGGCTTGGCCGTGTGTTTGGCCTCCATGCGGGCGATGCTTTCGTATAGTTCGCGCATGATCGCCTCGCCGGAGACGGTTTGTCCGGCGGCGCGCTCTGCCTCGCTTTTAGCGAGGGATTCCAGCCACCTGGGCGGGGCTTTTGGGTGGGGTGGAATGGTGTTCATGAGCGGATGGTAGGGGGTTGGGCGGGGATTTTCCAGTTGGATTTTTGGCGGGTGGTGGGTGGCATTGGGCGCGTTCCTGGTCATCGCGCGGTTGTGGTCAGTGGAGAAATGGGTTGGCGGCGTATGATAAGAGCTCACGATGCCTGAGACCGAACGAGCCTCACACGCGGAAATTCGGACACTTCAAGCTGTTCAATGCATTTCGCGTGAAAGCCGAGGCGCGCACTCACCGGGAAACTCCTTCCGCTCCATCGATCGATATTCGAGGTGGACCATCTGGCTGTGATGTGTATGATATTCGAACACAATACACACACGGTTACCCATGCGCACGAACATCGACATCGACGACGAACTCTTAACCCAGGCCATGACGGCGGCCGGTTTGACCACGAAGAAGGCGACCGTTGAGGAAGCCCTGCGCCGCCTCGTGCGCGGTCATCAACGGCGCGGCGCGTTGGCGGATTT
>JAYVXQ010000110.1:0-6987 GCA_043785025.1 Acetobacteraceae bacterium | reverse complement strand
TCGTGAACGGCACGCAAACCGCGCGCTTCGCGTTCGGCGCCCTGCGCAAAGGCGGCAAGCTGGTTCAGGTCGGCCTGTTCGGCGGCGAACTGATGCTGCCGCTGCCGATCATGGCGATCCGCGCGTTGTCGATCCAGGGCTCCTATGTGGGAAACCCCAAGGAACTGCGTGAATTGATGAAGCTGGCGCAAGACGGGTCGCTGACCGCCTTGCCGGTCTCCACCGTGCCGCAAAACCAGGCTGACGAGGCCCTGATGCGCCTGCGCGACGGCAAGGTCACCGGACGCCTGGTCCTGAAAGCGGAGGCCGCGTGATGGCCCTCAACACCACGCTCCGCCGGTCGGTCGTGCTCGCGCACCGGCCGCGCGACGAACCGCGCCCCGAGGATTTCGCCATCCAGGAAGACGCGATCCCCACCCCCGGTCCCGGCGAGGTCGTCACCCGCGTCATCTGGTTGTCGATCGATCCCTACATGCGGGGACGCCTGCGCGAGGAACAAACCTATGCCGTCGCCATCCAGATCGGTGAGGTGATGACCGGCGAGACCGTGGGTGAGGTCATCGCGTCGAACCATCCCGGTTTCATCGCCGGGGATTTGGTCGCGGGCGCGCGCGGCTGGCAGTCGCACAGCCTGTCCAAGGGCGACGCCCTGGTGAAAATCCCGCGTGGCGCGGGAGCGGCACCGCTCTCGACCTATCTGGGCGTGATGGGGATGCCGGGGGCGACCGCCTATGCCGGCATCACCGAGATCTGCAAGCCGAAATCCGGGGAAACCGTTGTCATTTCCGCCGCTTCGGGCGCGGTGGGCTCGGTCGCTGGCCAATTGGCCAGGCGCGCCGGTGCCCGCGTCGTCGGTATCGCCGGCGGGCCGGACAAATGCCTGTTCGTGCAAGACAGCCTCGGCTTCGACGCCTGCCTCGATCACCGCGCGCATGATCTTCGCGCGGAATTGCGCGCCGAATGTCCGAATGGAGTCGACGCCTATTTCGAGAATGTCGGCGGCGACATTCAGGCGGCGGTGTTCGAACACCTCAATCCCTTCGCCCGCGTCGCGATGTGCGGCATGGTCTCACAATACAACGAGTCGGTGTTCCCGCCCGGCCCCAATCTCGGGTTTGTCGTCGGCAAGCGCGTCACCATCCAGGGCTTCATCGTCTCGGACCGGCCCGCCCGGATGACGGAATGGCGCGCCATGGCGGCGCCGTTGATCGCCGCCGGCGAACTGATCTACCGCGAGGACGTGCATGAGGGACTGGAGAATGCCCCGAAGGCGTTGATTGGCATTCTCAGCGGGCGCAATTTCGGCAAGATGCTGGTCAGGGTCGGCCCCGACCCGATCTGACCCGGCAACCCGAGTCTTCGGCGTGACGGGCGGCGAATTCGCTGTCATGATGGGCGCATGGTGACATCGGTCATTCCCGAACAGGCGCTCGTCCTGTTCTCGGGCGGTCAGGATTCCGCGACCTGTCTCGCATGGGCGCTCACGCGTCACGCCCATGTCGAGACCGTGGGATTTCACTATGGCCAGCGTCATGCCGTCGAAATGACGTGCCGCGAACCGCTGCGCGCCGCCATGGCCTCCCCCCGGCTTGGCGCCGATCATATTGTCGATCTGACCGCCACCATCGCTGGTCTTGGCTCCACCGCCATGACGTCCGAGGCGGCGATCGCCATGACCGATGAAGGCCTGCCCAACACCTTCGTCCCCGGCCGCAATTTGCTGTTCCTGACCTGCGCGGCCGCGCTCGCGTTCCGCCGCGGTATCCGCCGGATTGTCACCGGCGTCTGCGAAACGGATTATTCCGGCTATCCCGATTGCCGCGACGACACCATCAAGGCGATGCAGCTGGCGCTCAATCTGGGCATGAACCGCCGCTTTGTACTCGAGACCCCCTTGATGTGGCGCGATAAGGCGGCCACCTGGACGTTGGCGCATGCCCTTGGTGGAGATGCGTTGGTCGAAACGATCCGGATCCATAGCCATAGTTGCTACCTCGGCGATCGCACCCGCCTGAACCCCTGGGGTTACGGCTGCGCCACATGCCCAGCGTGTGATCTGCGAGCAGATGGGTGGACACGATGGCGCGCGAATAACGAACACGATAAGGAGTTTGCCCGGTGATGCGCTTTTCCGCTGTTATTTTGATGGGATTCACGTTGCTGTCCGGCCCGTCGTGGTCGGCCGAACCAATCGTTTTGCGAGCGCGCACCGCGGGCGATCTCGCGGCGTTGTGCGCGGCTGATCCCGGCACCGCCGGCGCCGACGCGAAAATCAATTTCTGCCACGGCTTCGCGCAAGGCGCGGTCGATGACCGGATGTCCACCGCGGCCGACAAGAAACCGTTCTGCTTTCCGAACCCGACACCATCCCGGTCCTCAACGATGAAAGAGTTCGTCGGCTGGGTTCGCTCATCGCCGGCGAATAAGGATCTGCCGGTGCTGGACGGTCTGTTCCAGTTTCTGGCCTCGCGCTTCGCTTGCAAAGCGTCATAACGGGAGTCTGTCATGAAATTCGGCGCGTCCATGTTCTTCACGGACTATTCCATGGCTCCGGCCGAACTCGCGATCGCGCTGGAACAGCGGGGGTTCGACATCGTATGGGCGCCCGAGCATTCCCACATCCCCGTCTCGCGCAAGACGCCGTTCATCATGGGCGGCGATTTGCCGAAGCGTTACTATGACGTCATGGACCCCTTCGTCACGCTGACCGCGGCGGCGATGGCGACGAAAACCTTGAAAATCGGCACCGGCGTCTGCCTGATCGCCCAACGCGACCCGATCCAAACCGCGAAACTGGTCGCCTCGATCGATCAGATCTCCGGCGGCCGTTTCGTGTTCGGCGTCGGCAACGGCTGGAACCAGGATGAGATGGAGAATCATGGCACCGACTTCGCCAATCGTCACAAACTGGCGCGGGAAAATATCGAGGCGATGAAAGCCATCTGGACCCAGTCCAAGGCCGAATATCATGGCGAATACGTGAATTTCGATCCGATGATGACATGGCCGAAGCCCATTCAGAAACCGCATCCCCCCATCCTGGTCGGCGGCGCCTTTCCCTATTCCGCGCGTCGCGCCATCCGTTACGCGGACGGTTGGATGCCTCAGGTCACCGCGAACTCGAAAACTCCGTTGATCGACCTGATCCCGCGCTTCCGCCAATTGGCGGCGGAAAATGGCCGCGATCCCGCGTCGCTGGAGATTTCGATCGGCGGCCAGCAACCCGACATCGATCTGATCAAGCGGTATCAGGACGCCGGCGTCGATCGCGTCTCTTGCAGCCTCGAATCCGACAAAGCCCCCTCCATCCTCCCGATCCTTGATACCTGGGCGGACGTCATCCGCGCGGTGAACGGATGATGGATCGCTCGTTGCACGAGGCTCTGACGGGTTGGCGGCGCCATTTGCATGCCAACCCGGAACTGACCCTGCACGAGAAAGAAACGTCCCTCTACGTCCAGGCCCGCCTCGCCGAATTGGGCGTACCCTTTGTCGCCGGTGTCGGCGGTCACGGCGTCGTCGCGACCTTGACCCGAGGCCAATCCAACCATGCCGTTGGCCTGCGCGCCGACATGGATGCGCTGCCGATCATCGAAAGCTCCGGCGTGCCGCATGCCTCGCTTACGCCAGGTGTCATGCACGCTTGCGGTCATGACGGGCATACCGTCTCGTTGCTTGGCGCCGCCGCTTTGCTCGCGCGCGACGCGAACTGGGCCGGCACCGTTCATTTCGTCTTCCAACCGGCCGAGGAAGGCGGTGGCGGCGCGAAATCGATGATCGCCGATGGCCTGTTTTCGCGTTTTCCGATGGAGCGGATTTTCGGCTACCACAACTGGCCGGGCCTCGAGGCGGGCACCGTCGCCGTCCACGACTCCGCGGTCATGGCCTCGGGCGGACGGGTGGGCTTTAAAATCACCGGTCATTCCGGTCACGCGGCCTTGCCGCATCTGGCGCGCGACCCGATGATCGCCGCCGCGCATCTATTGCTCGCGTTGCAGACGATTGTATCCCGGAATGTCGATCCGCTCGACGCCGCCGTCGTCACCATCGGCATCCTGCAATCCGGCAGCGCCGCCAATCAAATTCCCGGCGAGGCGACGATGCGCGGCACGATGCGCACCCTGAAGGAAAGCGTTCGTGACGAAATGGAGGCCGCCGTCGCCCGCATCGCCGCCGGCGTTGCGCAAACCTTCGGCGTGGAGATCGCCGTCGAGCAACTGCCCGGCAACCCGGTAACCGCCAACTCCGCCCCCGAGCGCGATCTGGCCGCCGAGGCCGTATTGTCCGCCGGGATCCCCCTGCGCCGCGACCTGCCCCCCGCCATGACCGGCGAGGATTTCGCCTGGTATCTGAAGGAGCGTCCGGGAGCGTTCGTTTGGATCGGGAATGGGCCGTCGGATGGGGGGAGGGAACTGCATAATTCCAACTACGATTTCAACGACTCGATCCTCCCCGCCGCCGCCGGCTACCTCGCCGCCGTCGCCAGGCGATCACTGGGGTTCTAATTTGGCGTTGACATTGTCACACATAACGTATATACATTTTTTGGCTGACTCATCAACGTTTTGGTAATCTTTGGCGGTCACTCTAACCGTCTGGACGACCTGGGCGGGACGGCGATTGATGACGAAGAATTTGAATGGCATGAGGCGAAGCGCGCGTCGAATCTTCTCAAGCACGGCATCGACTTTGAGGATGCCATGATGATGTGGGCGGGACCCGTCGCGACACGGCGATCGCCTCATGCCCAGGAAGAACGCTTCGTCTCCGTCGGTGTCGTGAGTGAAAGGATTATCGCGGTTGTTTGGACCATGCGAGATCAACGGCGGCGTTTAATTTCAGCAAGGAGGGCCAGAAGCCATGAGCGAAACTGTTACGCGGCGTTCCTTGAAAGGGGCGGTCAAAGGACGCACTGATTGGAAGCGGGTCGATACGCAATCGGACGCTGACATCGACGCCGCCATCGCCGCCGATCCCGATGCCGCCCCCGCATTGGATTCCGGCTGGTTCTCCGACGCTGAACTCGTTCTGCCGCAACCGAAACAAGCCATCTCGTTGCGCGTCGATGCCGATGTCTTGATGTGGTACAAAGCATCCGGACCAGGATATCTGTCGCGCATGAACGCGATTTTGCGAGGCTACGCGGAAGCCCATGGAGCCAGCCTCACCGGCCGTTCCATGCGCGCCCGCAAACCGCGCTAAATCACCTTATCCCGCCGCAACGCCGCGATCCTGCCGGGGTCATACCCGATCTCCGCCAGGATGGCGTCGGTATGCGCACCCAACGGAGGCGGCGGCGTATCCAAGCGCCCGCCGCCATGCGCCATTTGAAATCCTGATCCCATCAACCGCAGCATGCCGTACTGACTTTCGACCGACTGCATCACCGCGCGATCAACGATTTGCGGATGCGCGATCACTTCCTCGATCGTCCAAATGCTCGCCGACGGCGCGCCCGCGGCGTTCAGCTCTTTCTCCCAGGCTTTTGCATCCTGTTTCGCCAGAGCGTCCTCGATGATCGCGCGCAACACCGCTTCGTTCTCCTTGCGCAGGAACCAATCGCCGAAACGGGGATCGTCGAACACGTCCGTCCGTCCCAACGTCGTCATCAACGCCCGGTATTGCTTTTCATCGTTGACCGCCAGCAAAACGAAACTGTCCTTGGCCCTGAACAGATTGGCGGTGACCTTGCGGCTGATCGCCTGATTGCCGGACTGTTCCTGATGGTGTCCCGCGACGGTGAAATCCGCGATATGCGTCGACAGGAACGCGAGGCTCGCCTCCAGCATCGACACGTCGATAAATTGCCCCTTATGCGTATGCGTCCGCTGATACAACGCCGAGGCCACCGCGAATGCCGCCGTCATTCCCGACAGCACGTCGCACACCGCGAACCCCGCCCGCGTCGGCCCCATCTCCGCGTGGCCCGTGATCGACATGATCCCTGACAGGGCCTGGATCTTCCCATCATAGCCCGCTTCATGACCATACGGCCCCGTCTGCCCGAACCCAGAAATGCAACAATAAATCAGGTTTGGATTGATCTCCGACAGCGCCTTGTACCCGATGCCCAACCGATCCATCACGCCGCCGCGAAAATTCTCCATCACCACATCGGCTTTGGCGGCCAGCACGCGAATGATCTCCATCGCCTCGGGCTTACGAAAATCCAGAGTTAGACTGCGCTTATTGCCATTGATCGCCAGCCAGGACGGCGCCATGCCGCGATCCGCCCATTCCCGCGACAGTGGGGTGCGGCGCATGTCCTCGCCTTCGGTCCGTTCCACTTTGATCACGTTCGCGCCCAACAGCGCGAGCTGATACGATCCATAAGGTCCCGCCAGGACCTGGGTGAAATCCAGGATACTGACGTTGCTAAACGGCCGGCTCACGCCGCTTTCCCGGCGCGGTTCGGACGCGCCAGTTCTTTCTGCCGGTCGAACTCCTCGCGGCGGCGCTTCAACTCCGTCTCGCCGATCTGTTCCAGATTGAGGAAGTCGAGCTTCCATTTGCCATCCGCGCTCCACCGGATCGGATTTTGCATCGTCGTTTGTGGCCCAACGGCGGATGTCAACAGCGTCAGAGCGGACGCCAGAGTCTGATCCTGTGACGCGAGGTCGTGCGGCTTACCCGCGCTATTGCCCAACGGGAAATCGCTGAACAGAAACCGCGCGACGGCCGCGTGCTCGACGATATCCTTGGCACATCCCATCAGCACGGTCGGGATCCCCGCCGCCTCGATATGCCGCGCGACCAGGCTGGAGGTCTGGTGGCACACCGGACAATTTGGCACCACGATCACCGCGTCCACCCGGTCTTCCAACAGACGTCCCATGATCTCCGGCGCGTCCGTTTCGATGGTCACACGATGACTGCGATTGGTCGGCGCGCCGTGAAACCGTGCCGCGACCGATCCGATCTGACCCGCCGCCGCGGCCCGCCGCAACGCCGGCAGAGGAAACCACGCGTTGCTGTCCGTCGCCGTCG
>JAYVXQ010000109.1:0-7052 GCA_043785025.1 Acetobacteraceae bacterium | reverse complement strand
TCCGTTGCAGCGCCGCGACGATGCGGCCCAAGCCGAGGTCGACCGCCTCGACCGCTTTGATCGCGGCGGGCAGGCTGCCGGTATGACCGACCATGTCGGGGTTGGCGAAATTCAGGATGATCATGTCATAAACGCCGCCATCGATGGCTTCGACGGCGCGATCGGTCAGCTCGGCCGCCGACATTTCCGGCTGCAAATCATAGGTCGCGACCTTCGGCGAGGGGATCAGGATCCGATCCTCCCCGGGATACAACGCCTCCCGCCCGCCGTTCAGGAAATAGGTGACGTGGGGAAATTTCTCTGTCTCCGCCATGCGTAATTGCGTTTTTCCCGCCGCCGACACGACCGCGCCGAGAATGTTTGCCAAATGGTCCGCGTCGAACAGCCATGTCATGAACGGAGCCAAAGCGTCGGAGTATCGCGTCATGCCCACCGCCGCCGCCAGCGCGATCGGGCGTTTGCGCGGAAATCCATCGAACGCCGGGTCGAGAAATCCGGCGAGGATTTCGCGCGCGCGATCGGCGCGAAAATTAAAACACAGGATCGCGTCGCCGTCCGTCATTCCCGCGTAATCGCCGATGACCGAGGCCGGAATGAACTCGTCGAATTTTCCGGCGTTATAGCCGGCCTGAATCGCCGCGGCGGGGGTCGCGAAGCGCGCGCCATCGCCGTCCGCCATCGCCGCGTAAGCCTGTGCCACCCGATCCCAGCGCGTGTCGCGATCCATGGCGAAATAGCGGCCGATGACGGTGGCGATCGTGACGCCCGCGGGTAAGGCCGCGGCCAGATTTTTCAGATCGTCCCCCGCCGACTGAGGCGGCGTGTCGCGCCCATCGGTGAAGGCGTGCACAACGGTTTTAATCCCCGCAGCCGTCAGCGCGCGCGCCAGACCCGCGGCGTGATCCTGGTGGGAATGCACCCCGCCCGGCGACACCAGCCCGATCAAATGGCATGTCCCACCGGACTTACGCAGTGTCGCGCACAGCGCCTGAAACGCGGGGATCGCGCCGATCGAGCCATCCGCCACCGCGTCGCCGATGCGCACCAGTTCCTGTTTGATCACGCGTCCCGCGCCGATCGTCAGATGCCCCACCTCGGAATTGCCCATTTGGCCATCGGGCAGGCCGACATCGCGCCCGGACGTGTGCAGAAGCGCATGCGGCGACGTGTCCCATAGCGCCGAGAAATTCGGCGTGCGCGCCAGCCGGACGGCGTTGTCGGCGCTGTCCTCACGCCAGCCGAACCCGTCGAGTATCACCAGCATCACCGGCCTCGCGACCATATCTTCACGCTCCGTCAACCAACAATGGCGTTTATACGCCGCGCGCCGGTGAACGCCCAGACGGGAAAGCATGGCCGAAAATTATCTGGGCTCCGCCCAGAGACCCGCCAGGAGGCGCTGCCTCCTGGACCTCCGTCAAAGGGCATGCCCTTTGAAATCTATCCATTTGCTCCCGTTATGAAGGAGGGCCATCACGGACGTTGAAACGTCACGGATGGCCCTCCTTCATAACGGGAGCAAAACTGACGGGATCCAAGGGCTACCGCCCTTGGCGGGAGGTTCAGGAGGGCAGCGCCCTCCTGGCCAGGTCTGAGGTGGAACCCCAGAAACTTGACCCAGGTTCCCGTTCGGTCTGTGATCCCCGTGCCGGACAACAGGGAGCAAGCCGATGCATGATACGGTCATACGAGGTGGCAACATCGTCGACGGATCGGGAACCCCCGGGTTCACCGGCGACATCGCGCTGAAAGACGGCAAGATCGCTCAGGTTGGCGGCAAAGCCGGTCCCGCCCATCGCGAGATCGACGCTCAGGGGCTGATGATCACGCCCGGCTGGGTTGACGTTCATACACATTACGATGGTCAGGCGACCTGGGACCGGGAACTCGCGCCGTCATCCTGGCATGGCGTCACCACCGTCCTGTTCGGCAATTGCGGCGTCGGCTTCGCCCCGGTACGGCGGTCGGATCACGCCGACCTGATCGGCATGATGGAATCGATCGAGGAAATTCCCGGCATCGCCCTCGCCGAGGGCCTGAAATGGAACTGGGAAACCTTCCCCGAATATCTCGACGCGCTTGAAAAAATGCCGCGCGCCATCGACATCGCCGCGCAAATTCCGCATCACCCGTTGCGCGTTTATGTGATGGGCGACCGTGCGATACGCCGCGAGGCCGCGACCGCCGACGACATTCAGCAGATGCGCGACGCGGTGCGTCAGGGCCTGGAAGCCGGCGCGTTCGGTTTCACCACATCGCGCACCAATTCCCACAAGACCCCAACAGGCGACATGGTGCCCGGCCGGTATTCCGAGGTCGCCGAGTTATTGGGCATAGGCTCCGCCTTCAAAGGCCTGAATCACGGCGCGTTCGGGGTCAACAGCGATTTCGATGACGAACTGGAAGAGCTGAAATGGATGACCAAACTCGGCCAGGACACCGGCCGGCCCGTTTGGTTTCTGCTGACCGACCGGCCCACCGATCTGGTGCGCTGGAAACGTCTGATGGCGGGTGTGCGCAAGGCGCGCGCCGAGGGTGCGATGGTGACCGCGCAAATCGCCGGCCGTCCGGTCGGTGTGATGTTGGGTATCGATACGGCATTGAATCCTTTCTCGATCCGGCCAAGCTGGCAGGCGCTTTTGACATTGCCGGTGGCCGAACGCATGGCGCGCCTGCAAGACCCGGAATTCCGCGCGCGCGTGCTGAATGAAAAACCGTCCGAGGAATTGCTGAACCGCCTGACCCAGTTCCGCCAGCACATCACCCGCCGCTGGAACCGCATGTTCCCGCTGACCGATCCGCCGAACTATGAGCCCGAGGAAAAAGACAGCATCGCCGGTATCGCCGCCCGCGCCAATCTTTCCCCGGATGAGGTCGCCTATGACTACCTCGCGCAAGGCGCCGATAAATTCCTGTTCTTTCCGATCGTCGGCTACAACGACGACAATCTGAACATCATCCAAACGATGCTGGAGGATGATACGACGCTTCTGGGTCTGTCGGATGGCGGCGCGCATTGTTCCTCGATCATCGACGCCAGCGTGCCCAGTTGGATGTTGATCCATTGGGCGAGGGACCGCACTCGGGGGCCGCGTCTGCCGCTGGAGCGGATGGTGAAACGCCAGACCAGTGAGACCGCGGGTTTCTTTGGCTTCCATGATCGCGGCCTGTTGAAGGAAGGTATGAAAGCCGACGTCAACGTCATCGATTATGAAAACCTGCGGCTGCACGTCCCGGAAATCCGTTACGATTTGCCGATGAACGGACGGCGGCTGCTGCAGCGGGTCGATGGCTACCGGCACACCTTCGTCTCCGGCGTCGCGACGTTTGAGGACGGCGTGTATTCCGGCGCCACCCCTGGCCGTTTGGTAAGGGCGCGTTAAACTCGGGCGCGTCAAACTCGGGCGGTTCACACCACGGGAGTCGATCGGATGGAAAAGCGCCAGCTTGGGCAGTCCTCGTTGCATGTCTATCCCATTACCTTCGGCGGCAACGTCTTCGGCTGGACCGCCGATGAGGCGATGTCGTTCAAACTGCTCGACGCCTTCGTGGCCGCCGGTTTCAATTTCATCGACTCGGCGGATGTTTATTCGCGCTGGCATCCTGGCAACACCGGCGGCGAGTCCGAAACGATCATCGGCAATTGGCTGAAATCTCGCGGCAATCGCGACAAGGTCGTCATCGCCACCAAGCTTGGCATCGAAATGGCGCCCGGCAAGAAAGGCCTGTCCAAGGCTTACATGATGCAAGCGGTCGAGGATTCGTTACGTCGCCTGAAAACCGATTACATCGACCTGTATCAGTCGCATCGCGACGATCCCGATACATCGATCGAGGAAACCCTGTCCGCCTACGCCGATCTCGTGAAAGCGGGCAAGGTGCGTGAAATCGGCGCGTCCAATTTCACGGCGGACCGGCTCGCCGAATCGTTGAAGATCAGCACGGAAAAGAAGCTGCCGCGCTATCAAAGCCTGCAACCGCAATACAGCCTGGTGGAACGCGCCGAGTTCGAGGGACCGCTGGAAGCGCTGTGTCTGAAGGAGAAAGTCGGAGTGATCGGCTATTACTCGATCGCCAGCGGTTTTCTGACCGGGAAATATCGTTCCAAGGCCGATGCGGAGGGCCGCGCGCGCGGGCCGCGGGTCGAGAAATATCTGAACGATTACGGCTTCGGCGTGGTCGCCGCGCTGGATGACGTGGCGAAACGATTAAACGTCAAACCGGTACAGGTCGCCCTCGCCTGGCTGATCGCGCGCCCCTCCGTCACCGCGCCGATCGTGAGTGCAACCAACCTCGATCAATTGACCGAGTTGCTGAAATCCGCCGAGATCAAACTCGACGCCGCCGCGATAGCCCAGATCGACACGGCCAGCAAACCGCGTTGATCCCGGAGGCGGAAACGCTGCCGGATCTGCTGCGGGACGATCTGGATGTCGTCTTCATCGGCATCAACCCGTCGCTGTATTCGGTGGCGCGCGGACATTATTTCGCCCGCGCGGCGAACCGGTTCTGGCCGGCGTTGTCCCGCTCGACGCTGAGCCACGCGGCGCGGGCGGCTTTAGCCGTCGATCAGTTACGCCCGGAGCATGATCGCGCGTTGCTAAATCATGGGATCGGCTTCACCGATGTCGTTAAACGCCCGACGGCGCGCGCGAGCGACCTCGCTCTGGACGAATACGCGGCGGGAAGCCGCGATCTGGCCGCGAAACTGCAACGATATTGCCCGCGGATCGCCTGTTTTCAGGGGATGATGGGCTTCCGCCCGTTCGCCGCCGCGATCGCCCCACTCGCCGCCAAAGCGGAATTGGGCGAGCAATCCTTTACCATCGGCCGGACCCGGATTTTCGTGATCCCGAACCCCAGTCCGGCCAACGCGCATGCGACGCCGGCGTCGCAGACGGCATGGTATGACCGTCTCGCCGCCCTATCGGCCTGATAGGCCGCGCTCCAACCCAGCGAGCCTTATCACGCGGCCGTACTGGGCCGTGCCTTCATCCGGCCGTACCAGGCCAGCACGTTTTTGTTGTTCTCGTTCAACGGCTGTTTGATCCCGGCGAAGAAATCCAGGAATACGAACAGCAGAATATCCGCGAGCGTCAGCCGCTCGCCACAGACGAACGTCCGTCCGGCGATCAAACCATCAAGCCAGGTCAGCTTTTCTTGCGCGGTGGCCTTCAGATCGTCCGATGCCGCGGGAATGCAGTGAATGCGATCCTGAAACATTTTCAGGCCTTCGCCATAGCGAAATCCATTCGCCATCGGCTCCAGGATGTTCAGGTCGATGCGGCGGCACCACATGCGCGTTTCCGCCCGCTCGGCCGGGGTTTTGCCGATGAGCGTGGTCCCCGCCGGTCCGACCTCGTCCAAATACTCGCAAATCGCGGTGATCTCGGCGATCACCATGCCATCGTCCAGCACCAGCGCCGGACATTGCCCTGAGGGGTTTTTCGACAGGAACGGTTCTTTGCGGCAGTCGCCCGCGCGAATATCGATGGTTTCGGTCGGAATGCCGCTGATGCCGCGCTCCGCCATGAACATGCGGACCACTTTTGGGTTGGGTCCCACTGAGTCGTAAAACAGCATCACGTGCCTCCCTGATTGACGATCACAGACAAACCATCAACCGCGGCAAGGCGCAAGCAGGGCTCGGTGTCAGCCCTTTTTCTTGGGCAGGACCGGCTGAGGCGCGATGCCTTTGGGCGACAGCAGCGACTGTGTTGGGCCGTTGGCCGGTTTTTTCGCTTTGGGTTTTTTGGCTTCCCGGTTGCCGCGATTTTGGCCTTTGGCCATCGTGATCTCCTTTACGGTTGATCGGATCGGGTCGGTGCGCGGCTTATTTTAGTGGGGTGGCGTACACGCCAATAGGCCGAAAGCGCGCGCCTTCGGCTGACAAGTCGTCATGAGAAATGAGGTTCGCCCACCTGCGACACCGCGACCCGAAGGTCGCGACATCGCCGGGGCAACGATCAGGAGTGAACTTTAAGATTGTCCGCGGACATCTTTCCGCTCTTGCGGTCGGACACCAGCTCGAAGTCCAACTTCTGGCCTTCCCGCAGATCCCGCAGGCCGGCACGTTCCACGGCGCTGATATGTACGAAAGCATCCGGCCCGCCCTGATCAGGTGCGATGAAGCCGAAGCCTTTTTGGGTGTTGAACCACTTGACGGTCCCAGTAGGCATGAGAAGCCCTTTCAGATAACAATAGGTTTGCTCACCGGCGACTGAGCCGGCTGTCGAATTCGCGATATCGGGAACAAAGGGAACATTCACACGAGTAATGGATACGCGTATGGCTGAGGCATCTGACCGTCTTTCGACAAATGCGATGTGGACCGTTTCCGGGTGGAATACAAGGACGTTTATCCGGCCGCGGGACGATTTCGTGAAATCGCGTCTTTCGCGGCGCGGTCCATCACGGCTTCGTTGTTATGTCGTGCCAGCGTGATGCTTCATGCCCAGGTCGACCCGAACGCGGCTCAGGCGACCGCCTCCGCCTCGATTTCCACCACGAACCGGGGATCCGCGAGGCCCGCGACGAACAACAAGGTCGAGGCCGGCGCGTGTTCCGCGAATAACGCGGTGCGCGCCGCCCGATACGCGCCCAACAGCGACCGGTCGGTCAAAAACACCGTCGTCTTCACGATATTCGCCGGAGTCATGGCATTCGCCTCCAGCACCGCGCGCAAATTGGCCAGCGCCTGATCGATCTGCCCGCCGCCGGTTTCCGGCACCGTGCCGTCCACCGCCATGCCGACCTGCCCCGAGATGATCAGCCGCCGTTCAGCACCCATGATCTCGATCGAGTGGCTGTAACCCGAGGGCTGCCGCACCGTGGGCGGATTGCCGCGTGTGATCGATATCGCCATGACGCTTCCTTTCCGTGCATTCGGCTCTCTCTTATTCGGACGAGACGCCCGACTATCCAAACCGTCAGGATATTCTCCGTCAGCCACCCGGATCGGACAAGACGGCAGACCTTGATAGCGTCAGGTTGACGCGATCAAGGTCCGCGTTTGTTAAGTTTCAGAGGGCGATTCCCGTCTGAAGTTGGTT
>JAYVXQ010000108.1:0-20965 GCA_043785025.1 Acetobacteraceae bacterium | reverse complement strand
GCGAAGTCGTATTCTACCCGGATCACTCAGAAATCCGGGTATCGTATTGGTTTCGCGCCCGCCGCCACGCCAACCCTGGGCGCGTATACCCGGATTTCTCCGAAACCCAGGTATCCTTTTGGTTTCGCGCCCGCCGCCACGCCAACCCTGGGCGCGTATACCCGGATTTCCACGAAACCCAGGTATCCCTTAAAACAAAACCGCCTTTGTCTGGCCGGTCTTCCTCTCGTTCCTCGAATGGCCTATCTGCCAGAGCCAGAAACAACCCGATTGACTGGTCCATGATCACGCTCGATCCCGGAGAACCGGGTCCGCTGTTCCTGCGCATCGCGACGCGGCTGCGCGCGGCCATCGCCACCGGGGCGCTGGCGGCGGGCACACGGCTGCCCTCGGCGCGCACTTTGTCGGCGCAGTTGGGGGTCGCGCGGGGCACGATCGACGCGGCCTATGACCTGCTGGCCGGTGAGGGCGCGATCCAGCCCCGGGGCGCGGCGGGGACCGTGGTGGCGGCGCATATCGGCGCGATTCCGTTGGCGCAGCCGATGTTGAGTCTGGCGCGGCCGCGCGCGGCGATCCAGCCGGCGCCGATGCCGTTTCAGCGCGGATTGCCCGCGTTGGACGCGTTTCCCCGCAAGCTCTGGTCTGGGCTGACGGCGCGGGCCGCGCGGGCGATGAGCGAGGCGGACCTCGCTTATCCCGATCCTTGCGGCGATCTGGGGTTGCGCGAGGAAATCGTGGGGTATCTGGGCCTCGCCCGCGGGTTCGTGTGCGATCCGCGCCAGGTGCTGATCACCAACGGGTATCAGGGCGGGCTGACGCTGACGCGGCAGGTGCTGGTGCGCGCGGGCGATCCGGTGTGGGTCGAGGATCCCGGTCATCCGCAGGCGTATCAGGCGCTGGAAGTGGGTGGCGCGAACCTCGTCCCCGTGCCGGTCGACGCCGAGGGCATGCGCGTCGCGGCGGGCATCGCGGCCGGTGCGAAGGCGAAGCTCGCGGTCGTGACGCCGACGCATCAATCGCCTCTGGGCGTGTCGCTGTCGCTACCGCGGCGGCTGGCGTTGCTGGCATGGGCTGAGGACGCGCGGGCCTGGATTTTGGAAGACGATTACGACGCGGAATTCCGCTATACCGGGCCGACGCCGCCGTCGCTGAAGGCGCTGGATCGCGGCGACCGGGTGATTTTCGGCGGCAGTTTCAGCAAGACCGTGTTTCCGGGCTTGCGGCTTGGGTATTTGGTGGTGCCGGACGCGCTGCTGGAGGCGTTCACCCGCGCGGCGCGGTTGACCACGCGCGGTCCGTCGTTACTGGAGCAGAAGGTCACCGCGGCGTTCATGGCGGGCGGGCATTTCGCGCGGCATGTGAAACGGATGCGCGGACTTTACGCCCGCCGCCGCGCCGCTTTGGCCGCCGCTTTATCTGGGCATTTCCCGGTGGAACTGAGCGCCGGGGGCATGCATCTGCTGATCCGCCTGCCGGACGGAACGGATGACGGTGACGCGGCGCGGCGGGCGGGACGAATGGGCATGGCGCCCGCCGCGCTATCGAGTCTTTCGATCGCGCATCATCCGGGCCATGGCCTGTTGCTGGGGTTCACCAATGTCGCGGAGGAGAATGCCGAGGCGATGGTCGCGCGGCTGGTGGCGGCGATCGGGTGAATGTTTGGGGGCGGGCGACGCCTGGGTCTCGCGGCGGTTGGGCCGGGTTGGCGGCGACTTCCCAGAGATTGCGATCGGGCTACGATCCTGGGCGGACCGGAGGCGGACGCGCGATGTGCCGCCAACGTCCCATCGAACCGGGTTCGAACGACAATGGTCAAAGGGCGGCGTTGGAGATTGCCGAAATGACGCGGCCGGCCGAACGACGTTGGGACAACAGACACGAGGGCGCGACATGCGAAATGGCGCGCCCGGAAGGACTCGAACCTCCAACCCCCAGATTCGTAGTCTGGGGTAGGTTAGTGACACAGACGGACACGATCTCCCACAGACGACGGAAAAACGGCCTTCGGTCAAGGAATCCCTTGCATGTTTCCGGACTTCAACTGACACTCACTGACAGTGGGTAACGGCGTGGGAGGTCCGCATTGGGTCCGCACTTTTGCCACCTGACTTATTGAGGGGATCGGCATGGCGGACGGAATTCGGCTCACCCAGGCGACAGTTTCCCAGGCGACGTGTCCGGCTGGCAAGAAGGATCGGCTGATTTTCGACCGCGACCTTCCAGGCTTCGGACTGCGGGTTCAGGCGAACGGAGCAAAATTTTTCATTGCCCAGTTTACGATCGGGGGCATCAGGCGGCGGAAGCCGATAGGTGCTTTTGGGGTCGTGACAGCCGAGGAAGCGCGGCGGGCCGCCCGGGCCGTCCTGGGCGATGTCGCCAAAGGGCTTGACCCGGTCGCGGAGCAACGCGCTAAAGACATCGCGCGACGCGACGCGGAGATCGCAGCCAAAGCGAAAGCGATAGCGGACCATTTCACTTTCGAAGATCTGATCGACCGATGGACCGCGGCGCGCGCTGGCGATGCACGGCCGCGATATCTCGCCGAGGCGTCCGCTACGCTGAAGCGGCACCTTTTATCGATGCTGCCGCTACCGGCCTCCTCCATCGCGACCGCAGAGATCGTTCATGCCTTAGATCGCATCAAGGACAAAGGCGCGCCGGTCGCCGCGAACAGAGTGCTGTCATACGCCAGGGCCGCTTGTGGATGGGCGTTGAAGCGGCGCTACATCAGCGTCAATCCGTTCATCGGACTGGATGCTCCGTCGGCCGAACGGTCCCGTGAGCGGGTCTTGACCGTGCACGAGCTGGCCGAGATTTGGACGGCCGCCGGAACCCTTGCTGTGCCGTATGGCGCGTTCGTTCGAGTGCTGATGCTGACACTCGCCCGGCGTGATGAAGTGGCCGGCATGCGGTGGGATGAACTCTCGCCCGATATGAACATCTGGACCATGCCAGGGCATCGTACCAAGAACGGCGTGCAACATGTCGTGCACCTCGCCAAACCGGTGAAAGATGCCTTGAGCGGGACGCCGCGCATGGTCGGGGGCTCGTACGTGTTCGCGGCGGGAACCGGCCGGCCGATATCTGCGTACAGCGCAGCCAAGCGCAGCATTATCGCTTCAATAGGCGATGCCCGTAGGAAGGAAATGATCGATCCCGTCGAAATTGGAGATTGGCGTTTCCACGATTTCCGACGGGCCGGGGTTACCCGTTTGGCCGATATGGGCTTCCCCCCGCATGTAGCAGATCGGCTGCTCAATCACCTCACTGGCAGCCTCAAAGGCGTTGCGCTGGTCTATCAGCGGTCGCAGTTTTTGCCGGAACGAAAGACGGCACTCGATGCCTGGGCCGCAACGATCCTGGCATCTGTCGAAGGGAAGGCCGCGGGCGACAACATTGTGAAGTTTCGGGGAGGCGTGGCATGAGCGCGGTTCCGCCAACCGCAGAGGAATGGGGCCTTTTCATTTCGCAATTACAAGAAGCTCGAAACGTTCAAGCCGGCCTGGTTAAGGCCGAAAGAAAGCCGGAATTCCCGGATGCACTGAAACGGGCTAATCTTCGGGTAGTTGAACATGCGATGGTTGCGCTTTTGGAATTGCTTCATGAGCGGCCCGAAATCGCTCCGAACGGGCTTGATTATCCTTTCGCTCAGTTGGCCAATGCGTTGGCTGCGGTGAATGCTGGTGGGCGCCCGCCGCTGCTGGAGCCGGTCATTCCCGACATAAAACCAGGAAAGAAATCTCCGGCGACAAAGCCCGGTCCTGCACCTTCGCAGGATGCGATCATGGCGTTGAGCGCAATCGCCCTGGATTGCCTGATAAAGGCGGGCGTCAGGCTATCGGTGGCCGCCAACGGGGTTGCGCGCGTGATCGAAGCGGCGAAACTACCGGTGCCGTTGAGGGCAGGCGTTCCGCTTACAACGACCGTCACAAAATGGCGACAGCGCCTGTCCCAGGGGCCCGGCCCTGAAACTCGCCCCGGTGCTCTGAAAATGTGGAAGGCTTATAAATTGAATCCCACCATGTACGGACCGACACCTGCTATGTCGGCAGAAAATATATTCACGGCTTTCCGGACAAATGAGGCATTTCGGTGGTGATATTTCCCAATCGCCCCCGGACCAATTGGGAACCGTGATGGCTTAATTCATCCTCTGTCAAACAAAGGACAGAGCGAATGGCATCCCCCGGCGAAGAGTTTCTTTCTGACGCACAACTCGCTGAATTACTGAAGGTCACCAACCGGACCACTGCTCGCTGGCGTAATGACGGCGAAGGGCCTCCATTCATCCGCGCGGGCGCCCGCCGAGTGCTCTACCGCCGTGTCGATATTGATGCCTGGCTAATAATCCGCACCCACAAGCACCGCGCGGCCGAAGCAGCGCGATCGACGGATGCCGCCTGATGGGACCGCGTCTCTTCGGCACCCCGCCGCCCACACGAAAACGCCCGGTCCCAGTTGACGCTGGAACGCGGGCGGAGATCGAAACTTCAGGCAGCAAGGTTGAAAATACCGCCGAACTCCCCGCCGCGCAATCGAAGATATCGGCAGCCGTCGATTTCACCCGCCGCCGTTTGGCCATGCGCCGCGGGCGCCCGGTTGGAGCAGATGAGGCGATCGAATTTCTGCGTATCGTCCCGGCGGGAGGCGTCCCCGATGATGGCCACTGACCTCGATCGCCGCGCCGATGCTGCATTGCAACACGGCCTGCCCGACGTCGCTGAACGCCTCAGCCAGAAGGCACAAGAGCTTCGTGAACTGGCGGGCGAACTGGCGCGGCCTGTGCGGAAAGACTGGCTTTGCTCGCCCGTGGCCGAGGCGGTGCTTGTCCTGCGTGCCCACGCGATGGGCCCGGGGCGGCCGGAGAATCGCACAGCCTCGCAGCAGGCGATTCGCGATGCCTTATTCCGAGCTGCGGACTTCGATCGCCGGTCCGAAATCCAGGGCGCAATCGGTAACGAGCAAGCCGCTCTTCATCTAGGGGCCCTCGCCTCCGCGATCCGGTCGGGCGTATCGCAATGATCGCTACCCCCTCAATGGACAAATTCTATGACCTCGCGCGCTGTCTGGGCCGCCCGGTCGGTCGTGGTTGGCTGGACGTGGCGGTCGCTGAAGCGATCCTTACGCTGGCCGTGTGCCGCCTCGACCTCGATGGACTCGATCCGGTTGCGCTGGCCGGCGATCTTAACGCGGTCCTGCGCCAGGCGGTGGCATCATGAACGGAATGCGAGATTTGCGCGCCGAAGCGGACCGGCTGAAGGCGGGGATCCGCATTGCTGACGTCATCGGCCATACCGTGCCGCTGAAACGCGATGGGCGCCTCTGGAGGGCATCCTGCCCATTTCATACCGAGATGAGGCCAAGCTTCTACGTGTATGCGGATCATTTTCATTGTTTCGGTTGTGGTGCGCACGGCGACCTCGTCAATTGGACCATGGCAATGGGCCGCATGACGTTTCCCGAAGCCGTAGCGCATTTGGCAGGCGCGGCCTCAAACCAAACCCATCAATTTCCTCAAACCCGATCGCATGGACCGATCGCGCCGCCGGCGGATGTTGACGCGGCAAACCGCCGGGAGTTGGCCCGCCATATCTGGATCGAGTCCGTTGATCCCCGCGGCACGATTGCCGAGACGTATTTGGGACACCGGGGCGTGCGGCTCCCTGATAGGCCAGTGATCCGGTTCTCCCCGGCCTGCCCACGAAAGGGCGGCGCGCTCCCCGCGATGATCGCGTTACTGACCGATCCGGTCACCGGCGCACCGTGCGGAGTGCATAGAACATTTTTAGCGGCGGACGGCTCCGGCAAAGCCTCGATCGAAAAGTCAAAAATGATGCTGGGCACAGCCGGAATCATACGCCTGGATGAACCAAGCGGCGACGGTCTTGGCCTGGCCGAGGGCATCGAGACTGCACTTTCGGTATCGCAACGGCTCGGATGGCGGCCGGTCTGGGCGGCGGGTTCGGCAGGCGGAATTGAACGGTTTCCCCTGCTTTACGGCCATTCCCTGACAATCTTCGCTGATCACGACGGCTCTGGCCTGAAGGCCGCCCGATCATGCGCCGAACGCTGGCGGGAAGCCGGACATCCGGCGGCAATACATATCCCTCCCCAGGGCCAAGATTGGGCCGACGCCACCGCAGGCATCGCAGAATGAACCATATCAGCACCAGCCCAGAAGATCGTATCCGTGCGGCGGGCGGCCTGACGGAAATTTTCCCACCGCAATTGCAGGTTAGCGGGAAAGGCGTTCCGCCGCCCCTGTCCGCTGCTCGCCCGACGCCAGGGCGTGGTGCTTTGGAATGTGTCGCGCTTCCCAAGGTGGGCCGAACGGCGATCGCGCCACGCCCTTGGTCTTATGGAAGCTTTCTGATGCGCGGTCAGGCGGCATGCCTGGGGGCGGTGGATGGCGGTGGCAAGGGCTCGATGGCCGTGGCGATCATGCTATCTGTGATTTTCGGCCTGCCACTTCTTGGCGAGCGCGTGTGGCGCACCGGCTCCGTCGCGATCGTTACTTACGAGGATGATAAAGACGAATGGCACCGCCGGATAGCCGCAGCCTGCCATCATTACGGGCTCGACTATGAAATCGCGCTGGACCACATTCGCTTCATCGCCCGGCCGCGCGAGCGGATCGTGTTCGCGGCCATGCTAGACGGTCAAGCAATCTTTCCAGACGGAGACGATGTCATCGCCGCCCTGATCGCGATGAATGCCGCCCTATTGATCATCGATCCATTCAATCTTGCGCACGGCTTCGATGATGGAAATTCTAACGTGATGATTGCCAAAGTAGCGGCCGAAATCAACCGGATCGCCGCCGAAAGCCAGTGTGCAGCGTTAGTTCTCCACCATCTACGGAAGGGCTCCACGGGCGCGGCGGATGACCTAATGGGGGCAACTTCCCTTCGCGCGACCTTTCGCAGCACGCGCATTTTGGCCCGGATGTCACCCGACGAAGCCAAGCCTCTCGGCCTGGAACGGGAAGCCTGGCGATACAGTCGGATCGCCGGCACGAAGGAGAATTATTCCCCGCCACCGGACAAGATGACATGGTTCCGCCTTGAAAGCATCAGCCTGGGAAATGGAACCGATGAATATCCCGATGGTGATAACATCCAGGTAACAACCACCTGGCAGCCACCAGCCATATTCGAGGGCATAGGTTCGATAGCTCTTGGACAGATTTTCGATGCAATCAGGGCAGGGCCTGGCAGCGGTGAGTGGTACGCACCTCGCCGTCAGGCAACTAAGCGATGGGTCGGACTGACGATCACCGCCGCAACCGACAAGTCGCCTGACCAAGCGGCCAGCATCGTCAGACAGTGGATCGAAAACGACGTTTTGCTGCTGGACAACTACATGAGCCCCAGCCGGCGGCACGAGACAGAGCGGGTGACGCTGGATGAGACCAAGGCCGCGGCGATCCTCGCCCAGATGCAGCCCGCAACCGCCCTCGGTGATGCATGAGACCCGCGCAGAGTCTCGCGCAAGACCCGCGCAAAATCGGCGTGCGCGGGTCTCATTTCCCCTTAACCCAAAGGGCTAGACCCGCGCACCATAGAGATCCGCGCAGAGTCTCGTACACGACCCGCGCAAACACACCCATGGCCGCTACGCAGGGGAGAGGCGTTTACACGCCCTCCTCCCCCGCTTCGGCCCGGCACAGCCATCGCCCGAGACCCGCGCAACCTCGCGCGTCGATGGATGACATCGGGGCACGCCACTCATTCTCGGGTCGTGTTCAATCCCAATCGTCTCAAGGATTGGTCTATTGTCTCATGGGTAAATGGCCTGTCTCATTATGGGTCCTTCCCCGAACTCACAATGAACGTGGGGGTTGCGTGCCCCGATATCTCGCCACCGTCAGAAATTTTTCAGAATTGTTCAACGTAGGATTTCCAATGACACCTCGCTCGGGACGCAAACCCAGTCTCACTGAACCATCCGCGCCCCTCGGTTCGGACCCTGTTGCAAAATCAACGTTTGCTCGGATGATCGGTTGCGACAAGTCGCGGATCACGGTTTGGTGTCAGACTGGCACCCTGAACGGACCAGCCGTGACTATGGCGGGGCGGATCGTGCCCTCCATTGGCGTCGCTCAGCTCATTGCCTCCGGTTCGATGCGCGCGCGCTCAAACGCCGCCACGCCTGATCCCCGCCGTGCCGGTGCCGCCGACAGCCCGGACGAGGGCATCTCCACATATGACCGGTCGCGCGCGGTTCTCGAGGACTTGCGGGTTCAACGGGCCCAACTCGACCTTGCCGAGCGGCGGAGTGAGCTGGTGCCGCGAGCCTTGGCCGATACCATTTTGTTCGACGCCGCCCGTGCGCTCAGAAATAGCTGGATAACTTGGCCGGCCAGGGTGGTGGCTACGATGGCCGTGAGCCTTGGCATTGACCCTGCCCGTCTCCTGGCAGAGCTGGAACGGGCGGTTAAGGCCCAATTGACTGAGGTTGCGGACCCTACCGCGGACTGGCGCGGCCGATCTGCCGTACGCCTCCAGGGAGGCCTGGTATGATCGGCATGGGACCCACTTCCGTGCAGACGCCAATCATGGATCAGTTCGCCGTCATCGCCGCGCTGGTCCAGGACGCTTTGCGACCTGACCCCCAACTGTCCGTTTCTGAGTGGGCCGACCAGAACCGACACCTGACCGGCCGCGGCGCCGCTGAACCCGGCCCGTTCCGCACCGACCGAACCCCATACATGCGCGCGATCGCGGATGCATTGTCACCCGCCGATCCCGCGCAGCGCGTCGTTTTCATGAAAGGCTCGCAAATTGGCGCGACCGAGGCCGGAACGAATTTAGTGGGATTCGTCATTTCACACACGCCCGGCCCGATGATGATCGTGCAGCCAACCATTGAACTCGCGAAGAGGTACTCGAAACAGCGCCTTGAATCGCTGATCGAGGCAACGCCCGCGCTGCGCTCCAAGATCGCGCCCGCCCGCGCGCGAGACAGCGGAAATACTTTGCTGCAGAAGGACTTCCCTGGAGGTACCGTGGTAGCGACTGGTGCGAATTCCGCGGTGGGTTTGCGATCGATGCCCGTGCGTTTCCTCTTTCTGGATGAAGTGGACGCATATCCGCCCGACGCCGGTGGCGAAGGTGATCCTGTCGCATTAGCTGAGGCCAGAACGAGGAGTTTTGGTTTCAGAAAGAAGATATTCATCACGTCAACACCGACAATCACGGGTCGATCGACGATAGAACGCGAGTACGAAGCGTCTGACCGGCGTCGGTATCACGTGCCATGCCCGCATTGCCAACATATGCAACACCTTCGCTTCGAACAATTGCGGTGGACCAAGGGAAATCCAGAGAGTGCAGCATACCACTGCGAAGAATGCGGCGCCAGTATAACCGAGGCCGACAAGACTGAAATTCTCGCGCGTGGCGAATGGCGGGCGACCGCAGTCGCGGTCAACCCCAAATGCGTTGGTTTCCATGTTTCAAGCCTCTATTCGCCCGTTGGTTGGGCATCCTGGGCCGACATTGCGGCCGATTGGGAGAAAGCCATGGCCGCGGGCCCTGATGCACTCAAGACGTTCCGAAATACGACATTGGGGATGAGCTGGCAGGAACGGGGGGAGGCTCCTGACCATGAGCGGCTGTTCGAGCGCCGGGAGCCGTTTCCGATGGGCGTCGTGCCCCGCGGCGTTGTCGTGCTGACTGCGGGCATTGATAATCAGGCTTCCCCTGCCAGGTTGGAACTTGCTGTCTATGGATGGGCGGAGGGTTACGAGAGCTGGCTTGTGGACACGGCTGTCATCGATGGAGACCCCGGCGGCGCCGATGCCTGGTCGAAAGTCAAAACGATTATGGACCAAAACTGGCCATGTGAGGGCGGCGGGTCTATGCGGATTGCCGCCATCGGCGTGGATACCGGAGGGCAGCATACATCCGCCATTTATTCCCAACTTCGAAAATTACATGATCGGCGGGTGATCCCTCTGAAGGGTATCGGCGGATGGAACAGATCGGCGCCAGTCACGGGCCCCAGCATGGTCGACGTGAACTACAACGGCCAGAAGGTCTCGCGGGGACTGCGCCTTTGGTCCGTGAGCGTGGATGTTTTCAAATCGGAACTGTATCGTCGGTTGTGGCTGACACGAAATGAAGATGGATCCTTCCCGGCGGGATGGGTTCATTTACCGGAAGCCATGGACGCTGAACAGATCAAGCAACTTGTGGCTGAGGAGCTTATCACCATCAAGGATCGGCGCGGGTTCTCTCGAGTAGAATGGCGGCGGCTCAGGGCAAACGAGCAGCTCGATCTGGCTGTGTACGCACGCGCGGCGCTGTCGGTTCTCGGCTCGGATCGATATGGAGAGCGGTTTTGGTCAAGGATGGGCGGTCCGATCAAGGCACCGGTCCTGGGCTCGAGTCCCTCAATTCAGATCGCCGAAATACGCGAACAGTTGCCGGCCGCGCCTCCGACGCCCTTACTGCCACCGATCGTGATCCGGGCGGGTCAGGAACCTCCACCTCCTACCAACCGTTTCGCGGGCCGCATGGCCGGCGGATAGGACCCGTTCATAATCTACACAGGAAACCAATAAAATGGATATCAGAACCGATCTTGACTCGCTCGATGATTTTATCACACGCCTGCAGACGAATATGCCCATCAATGCGGATAATGAGTGGAAGGAGTTGCTAAAGACGATTGGCCGCCTGACCGCCGAGGCGAAGCGGCTTGGACTGCCAAATGCGACGTCGGAATATGGGAGGCGCCTGAAAAATCATCTCGGATCAATCCTCGGCACCGTCGATGACCTCGGCCACAGCCGGGAACAACATCTAAGTTGGGCACTGGGAGACATGCTGGCATTGCGGAGCGACTCCGCATTTGGGCCCGCACTTGACCGGTTGAAACAAAGCCCCAGCGGTTCGGTGCACTGACAGATGCATACCAATTTTGAAGAAATCGTTTACTCGCCACAACTTGTAATGACATGGGCATCCTCTCGCCCCACAATATCGCCGGAGGCCCGCGGGAGGATCCGGCTCCTCATCTCCCATCTTGAAACTCAGTCCCGCGCTATCAACCGCGGTTTCTCCCAAATACCGGCCGCGTATTTGAACTGCCCGCGCTGGAAAGGAAAAACCGGAGCGACCCGTGCGATTGAGAAGATTGCCAGAGCCATGCCAATTCCCCCAGACCTGCGTTCATCCGACGGGATTTTATGGAGATGGCTGCAACCCGTGGCCCAGCTGTTGGTTGACGATGAAATTCCATGCCCTGGTATAATGGTCATGACAATCTTCGCGGGCCGGAAACGGAAAGCCTGCACTATCGAGACATTTGGCGCTGGATTCACGCTGCACGCGATTGGCAGGTTGCTGGATCGAAGCGGGTTCAAGGCCGATCCCGTCGCGGCGATGTGCGAATCTCATAATGCCCTGGTCGCGCTTTCCTCGGTCGAAGGTCGCCAGTTCTTCGCTCTTGCAAGTGCAGAACTCCCCGCCGGCGGAGGGGCTTTCCTGGCGACGCCGCACCATCTTGGATCGAATGAAGCCCCAGTCGCGATCTGCAAAACCTGGGTTTCGGGTGGGCAAACTTTTCCCGACCAGGACGCAAACCTGGCGGCATGGCATACGTTGATCTCCAGCGGTGCGCTGTGACGCCAGCGCAGGTGGCCCGCGTGGTGGCGTTACTTGAGGAGTCCGCCATGGCGTGGCGCGGCCTGGCTCCGTTGGACGCTGCCGCGATGGCGGCGGGTGCGGCAACGCTGCGGGAATTGGCCGCGGAAACCCCGCGTCCGCGCCGGTTGATTTCCGCGGCGGCGAAAGCCAATTGTAAAAACCGGCTTCGCGCCTGGATGTTACTCCGACAGGAACAATTCGAAAATCTCGCGCGCCCGACACTAAAAGAGGATATTATCGCTGCTCGCCATGACCTCGGGTACATTCCCCGCGCCTTCATCGAGAAGGCACGGCCTCCTGAGTGGCGCCTCCGTCGCGGCCGGCCATCGAAAATTCCCCGATAGAATTGAATCGGGAATTTTAAGTCACGTGACTTCACGATCTGAAGTTACCAAAGTGAACCCTCAATCTTTGAGGTCTTTACAATGTCATCCCAAAGTTACGGTATGCGGATCGTCCACCTGCTCGGGCGATCCAAGTCCACCGCGGTGCCGCTGACACGTCCGGCGAAAATGCGCGCTTCGAGCAGTCCAAACCTCAATCGGGACTTCTCGCATCTGTCCAGTGCTCGCTCGGTCCAGGTCGCACCGAAAGCAGCCGCGCCACCTCATCTCAATGAGGGTGCCAGCGATAAATCCGCCCGCACCGTTTCCGCCGCCGCCGCCGCCGCCGCCGCCAAGATCATCGCGGCCGGAGAAAGGTGCCGCAAGCCGATCGACAGCGAGCTACCGAAACTGACCGGCCTGGCCGCGGAGATCATCGCGGCCGGAGAGCGGCGCCGGGAGACTGGTAAATGAGCGCCTCCGTCATTTCACGCCATCGCCCAAAAGGTCAAAGCCACGCTTCGATCAATGCGGCGCTGATCAGCCTTCGGGATGAAGACGCCGCGTTAAAAAACCTGATCGAGGACGAAACCAGGCAGCGGGCGTCTTTGCTGCTTACGGGTTCGGATCTGGAAATTCGCACGGCGGAAAATGCCATCCGCGACGCGCGCTTGAACCTTGAGCGAATCGAGGTGATGACCGCTGATCTCGAGTCAAAATTGAAGGAAGCTCGCGCGATTGAAGCCGGCGAGGCGAGGGCCGAGCAGATGCGTCAGGCCAACGCGGCCACGCTCAAATTCAACGCATGGCTCGCGGCGGATTACGAGACGCACGCCCACGCAATCGCGGAGGGTATTGCGCTTGAAAATGAGGCCCGGCGCCAGCGCGAGGCACTGCGGCACGCCTCCGGCGGCATACACGAAGGCCTGGCGGAAGTATCCCTCGCGTATGTCGGGTTGGAAGCGCGAGGGTTTTCATTCTTGGTCCGCCTCCCTGCCATCATGCCCGGCGAACCAATCGTCTGGCTTCGATAAAAAAGGAAAAACCATGTCGCTGTCAGTCCTTTACGTGGCAAATCGCCGCACCGTCATTTTCGAGGGCAACTCATACGGGCCTGGAGATATCGTCAATGTCTCAGGTGACGAGGCGGAACACTTCATGAGGTCCGGATTTCTTCAGAACACGCCTCCAGATTTGCCGAACCCCAGCTTCGATTCCCGCTCCAACCCTGAACGGATCGGCCTTCAGCAATCCAACCTTCAGGACGCCGACATTCAGGGCCCGCGGTTCCGATAAAGACCCGAAAGAAATCGAGGAGGCATCAGTATGTCCGGCACTAAAGGCATTGCGATTCAAGTATCGGTCGCGGACGCTGGCGTTGCCGGGAAACTTGACGCGCTGAACAAGCGGATCGCGGCCCTCTCTGCGCCGGCGGACCGCGTCTCGAAATCGCTGTCCAAATTCGGCGAGGTTACGGGGATTTCGCGGGCGGCCGAGGGCGTTCAGACCTTTGGGGATCGCGCGCTCGGCGCGGCCCGTTCAATTGAACGGCTGGTCACCCCGCTCGGCGCGCTGACGTCGCTGGCGTCGATCGCCGGGATTGCGGAGCTGAGCCGCCGTTGGTCTGAGGCCGGAGCCAATATCGGAAAGACGGCCTACCTGCTGTCGGCGCCGGTCGAGAAGCTGAGCAGTCTCCGGCTCGCGGCAAAAATATCCGGCAGCTCGGCCGACGCTCTGGAGGGAAGCCTCCGCAGCCTCGGCGAAACTCTGTCGGACGTGAAATGGAACCGGCCCGGAAACAAGCGGTCCCTGCTGGATGGAATTTTCGGAACCGAGGGCACCAACCGCGTTGCCTCGAAGTCGGCGATCGATGCGCTTGGCGACGTCGCGGACGCGGTTCAGAAGCAAAAGACGCCTCATGCCCAGATGCGGTTGCTGGAACAATTGGGCATTTCGGCCGACCTCCTGCCGCTCTTGAAGAACGGCCGCCAGGGCCTGGCTGAATTCCAGAAACAGGCCGAGGCGACCGGCGGCGTCATGACCGGTTCAATGGTCGAGCACGCGACCAAGATGAACGCGGCCTGGGCCAAACTCGGCGGTGCGATCGATGGCGCGGTGAACCGTCTGGTCGACAAGTATGCGCCGGCCATGACGGAGGCGATTGAGGCTGGCGCGAAGTGGATCGCGCAAAACCCAAAACTGGTTGAGGCTATTGGGGAAATCGGAACGGCTGTCACTGCGCTTATCGCCCTGAAGCCCGCGCTGTGGCTCCTTCGGCTGCTCGGCCTGGGCGCCGCGGTTCCGGGCGGCGTGGCGGCGGCAGGTGCCGCAGGCGCCCTTTCCATGCTCGGGCCAGCAGGAACCCCGGTTACAGACCAAGACCAATTTCTCCGGGACCGCGAGCATGACATGATTTACAACAGTTGGTTCGGTCGGCGCTTTAGGTCAATTTTTGGAGGCGCTGGCGCCAACGGCCCAGGCGGGCCGCGTGGCGCGGTGCCAAGCGGCCCGATTTTGCCAGGGCCGCGCGCGAATCCCTCTCAAAATGGGACGGAACCTCGCGGGATACGCAACAATAATCCGCTGAACCTGGAATTTCGGCCCGCTCAAGGTGCGTCGGGATCGGACGGGCGGTTCGGCATCTACGCACGCATGGAGGACGGTGTCGCGGCAGCCGCGCGCCAACTCCATCGGTATGACAAGTCATATGGATTGAACACGGTCAGCGGGATCATCAACCGTTGGGCGCCTCCGGGAGAGAACAATTCCGGCGAGTACGCGGCCACTGTCGCGCGCTCGATGGGTGTCGCCACAGATCAAAAACTCGATCTCGACAACCCACAGACGATGAGCAACCTCATTGAGGCGATGGCGCGCGTCGAGAACGGAAAGCCAATCGATCCGGACGCGATCAAAAAAGGGGTCGAAATCGCATCTCGCGTGCCGAACGGTGTGCCAGGGACCGGACCAGTATTCGGCCCACAAGCGGGCGCTTCCCCTACTGGTGGCGCCGTCCAGGTTGATATCCGGCTCCATGGCGCTCCCAGGGGCACAACGGCCACAGCGCGCGCCTCTGGTGCCGCCGTAGCGCCCCCGCCGCGCATCGAAACCAGTATGCAGGGCATCCAATGAGCAGTCGTCGCTTGATCTGATTGGGGGGATGGGCGGCCGCGCGTCCTACCAGATCCAGATGAACGGGCCGAGGCCGTCGTGCCTTTGGGAGCGCCGTGCAGGTATGCGTCAACCCGGACAGAGCCGGACGCCGTTCTCAGCAATGAACTCGACGCCGGCGGACTCAAGGGCGGCGCGGATCGCGGCGAGAGTTCGACGCTGCGGTGTTCCTTCGCCCAATTCAAAACGAGCAACGGTTCGCTTCGGTACACCGCTGATCGAAACCAATTCGTCCTGTGACCAACCAATCAGCCCGCGCGCCGCCCTGACCTGCGCGGCTGAAATGGCAATTTCAATGTCGTTTTCGCTTGCGCCCATGGTTTTCGTATGGCATCTCTAATGCCGTTTTGCAAGCGCAAAGCCGCCGAACGGGGGGTTCTAAGCACCTCGCCCGGTCTGACAGAAAGCAAGGAGACAACCCATGCATGAAGCTGCACCGAATACCAATCGCCCGCGCTACGCGCATCCCGCGCCGGTCGCAGCACCCCCGCTGCTGTCGGTCTTCGACCTCTCGCGCCAGGCCCGTGTACTGACGGATGAAGCCGATCGGCCCGGGTCCGCCGCGTCGGGATCCGATGCTAAATTTCGATGGCAAATCTCGACCGATCGAGCGGACGCGCTGAAGGACCTTTTGATGGCCATGCCGGCGGTGACCCAGGCGGACGCGGTCGCGCAACTCTGCGTAGCGTCGGACGTCGTCGCGCGGGCGCTGGACTTTGATCAGTCGTCCGCGGATCGCAAGGTCGGGTTGGGCAAAGTCAATCGCGGGCTGTTGAGCCTGGTGGCGATCAAAGGCAAACAGGAGGCGGCATGCAAAGGCGCCGCTATGGCTGATGAAGGCCGAATTCTGGTCGAAAGGATGTCGCCATGACCGCCCGGACCTCCCGCAAAGAGAAAAAAGTCCTAATTCCGGTATTTCCTGGGATCGATCTCTCGTTTGTGAAACGCGTACACCCGACAAAATTCAAGGGTTTTAACTATTGGGCACCGAGACCGACCGGGAGCTTTATGCATGATTGCGCCCTTGGGCGTGGTTATGGGGCTGAGTTATTGCCCTTGCTTCGCGGCCCCGACGGTTTTGATCTGCTGGTTTTTATTTTCTCAGCGATATTGGAAAAAGGCGACCTGGAGCGTGACCTTGGCGTGGTCGTCGGCATGATGGGCGCTATAGCGGGGGTGTTCGAACATCAGCGCAAGGGCCCGCCATGAACGCTCTCGTCCCCGTGTTCTCCGGCCCCGAGACCGAAGGCTGCCCGCGCTGGATGAAATATACCGGCGACAATATGAACCCGACCATCCGGCCTCACGATATGGTCGCGGTCTTTCCGATCAGCCGGTTCGATTACGATTCAATCTATGTGATCGACGTTCTCGGGCGGCCTTGCTTTTATCGGTGCATGCACGTCGGCAAGGGGCAAATTCGGGTATCGTCGGATAATCCGGTCTATACCGTTCTGGACGTCGACAGCGACACCTTCAACGAAATGGTCTTGGGCATAGTCGTCGCCATTGCAAAAATACTCGACCATGTCCGGCTGGGATTAGACTGACATCTGGCTGGCGGCCATCGCGCGAGGTTGCATTCGTGGCGGATCGCGAGGCCATTGATCCGCGGAGCTCGCCTGGCAAGGCTCCGGCGCGACTGGTCCATGATCACGCTCGATCCCGGAGAGCGGGTCCGCTGTTCCTGCGCATCGCGACGCAGCTGCCGTCGGCGCGCACTTTGTCGGCGCAGTTGGGCGCCGCGCGGGGCACGATCGACGCGGCCTATGACCTGCTGGCCGGTGAGGGCGCGGGGGGCGGCGGGGACCGTGGTGGCGGCGCATATCGGCGCAATTCCGTTGGCGCAGCCGATGTTGAGTCTGGCGCGGCCGCGCGCGGCGATCCAGCCGGCGCCGATGCCGTTTCAGCGCGGATTGCCGCCGTTGGACGCGTTTCCCCGCAAGTTCTGGTCTGGGCTGACGGCGCGGGCCGCGCGGGCGATGAGCGAGGCGGCGGGCGTGGAGTTTATCGCGGAGAACGGCGGCGGGGCGGGGGTGCGGTTGCGGAAGCCATAATCCGCTCCCTCGCCAGGGAGTGCGTCAATGGGTCCAGACACTAAACAGGTGAGGCATGGAGCATCGAGCGCCCCATGCGCATCCGTTCCCCTCAGTCCGCCTTGTCAGCGGCCTCAAGCACTTCCAGCGCGCCTTCGGCGAAGGCGGTCGCGTACTGTTCCTCAAAAGCGGTCACCACGTCTCCCCCAAATTGCCTGTTCGCTCCGAACCAGTCCGCCATGTGATTGTCGTATGAGCTACCTAAGATCACACGAACAAGGCCGTCCCAGTCTTCAAAATGTACTCCGTCTTCTGCGTCCGCCTCCAACCGCCGTAACTCGATTGCCCGCGCATGGGTTTCGGCCCACCGTTGGCCCTCTCGGTGGGCGTATTTCTCGACCCCGCCTATGTCCTGGATTTCGCTTTCAGCAATCCGACGTTTCACCGGAGACCCTATAGAGTTGAGATATGCGATGTTTTCGACTTCTTGCTTGAAGGCCTGGGAAGCCACGGATGACCAGTTGACCTTGTGCTGATCCATCTGAGCTTTGAGTTCATCCGGTAACGATATGTTCATTTTCGCCATGGTCCTTTCTCCTGATGCGCATCATGTGCACGCAATGGATATAATACAGATATTATGCGCATTGTAAAGATGAATGCGCAAAAAAATCTATGATGCGCTCAATCGGGCGATGGCGGGGCTTTGCCGTTTCAGGACGGCGTGTCTCAGGCGCTGGAGGTCGGCGGTGCGAGCCTCGTCCCCGTGCCGGTCGACGCCGAGGGCATGCGCGTCGCGGCGGGCATCGCCGCCGGTGCGGAAGGCGAAACTCGCTGCCGCGGCGGCTGGCGTTGCTGGAATGGGCTGAGGACGCGCGCGCCGTCGCTGAAGGCGCTGGATTGCGGCGACCGGGTGATTTTCGGCGGCAGTTTCAGCAAGACCCTCGCCATTCGCCCCGGTGTCGAGATCGAGGCCCAGGTAGACACCCGCGAGAGAGGGGAAGGTCTGGCCTTCAAGCCGCAAGACCTTCGCTCCGGACTGCCAGAGGCGAACGGCACAGATAATGCCAGCCCGCTCGTCCGCCATCGGTTCGCCGGCCGCGGGTGGCGGCGCATGGATCGCTCCGAACGAAATTTCGTCTGCCTATTTTTTGTGCACCAGCTTGCGCGGCAGGCTTACAACAAACCCGGCCGCGCTGTCATGAATGCCCCCTGGCAGTCAGCGGGTCAGATCCGCTCAATCGCAAATCGGGTGCCGTTGGCCAGGGAATACAGCACCTTTACGTCGGCCTGGACATCCAGCCACGTCGCCCAATGCTCTGAGAATAACGGGACCGGCTGGCGTTCATGGAGCACGTCCAACGGCGGAACGGCATCGCGCATCAGCATCGTGAAACTGTCGACCGGGCCTTGGTCCGCTGTATCGCACCGGTCCCAAATTCCCGCGAGACATACGGCATTCCCGCCGGTAGGGGTGACCCGCCATCGGACCCGATCCCTGGCCGTGTCGCCGGTGGTTTCATACCAGCCGTCCACAACAATCAGACAGCGGCGGCGGGCAAAGGCTCTCCTGAAGGTTGGGAGCGTCGCGACCGTCTCTGATCGCGCGTTGAAAGTGTTCGCTCGGAAGTCCTTCAGCTTTCCGTGGTGCCAGGCAGGAACGAACCACCAACGGGCCATCGTCAGTTCTACGCCATCGTCGCGGGCCCGTAGTATCACGGCCTGATCCGTTGGACGCACTCGGGATTGAAGCAGGAGGTTGGGGGACCGTTCAGCCGTCGGAAATCGCAGAGGAATCCGCGTTTCTCTCAGCTCAAGTCCGATCTCGTGGTAACCCTTGGTCCTGAGGTATTCGTTACACATAGGACAACACTACGCAGATCCTCGCACCTTGGCCATCATGCGCGACCCAACCATTTCCCTCCCGATCGTAGCGGTGCGTCAGTCCGCCGCGAATTGCTCCGACTGCCGGGCAGCCGTGCCGGACAACAATTTAGCTCGCCCGCGAAGGGGTCCGCAACGGGTCCGCGCGGTGTTAGCTTGGTTTCAATCTCCGAACAAAAACCAGGCAACCTGTTGATTTAATGGCGCGCCCGGAAGGACTCGAACCTCCAACCCCCAGATTCGTAGTCTGGTGCTCTATCCAGTTGAGCTACGGGCGCATCAAGGGGCGGGGAATTAGCCGACCTCGGCGGGCCGCACAAGCCCCTTCTCGCGCGGTGTCGACAATTCAGGTTGGGCGCGAACCCGGTCAGGTTGGGCGCGAACCCGGACATTGGGATGGAAACCCAGGCGCATGGGCCGCGTTGAGGGAGGGAACCCGGCCTGGCCCATGGGCGGTAAGCCGCCTTCGGACTTGCCCCCCGCATCCGCGCCCCGTATAGCGGCGCCGTCCAAGGAGTGATCATGGCGGCACTTTCCCAGGGTTCGACCGACGGTTCGGGCCCCAATCTGGCGTTGATCGCCCAATCCGAAATTTTGTCGCGCCCGATCACCGAAAACCGGCGCATGGCCGACGCGATCCGCGCTTTGACCATCGACGCGGTGGAAAAGGCCAAATCCGGGCATCCCGGCATGCCCATGGGCATGGCCGACGCGGCCACGGTGTTGTGGACCCGGTTTCTGAAATTCGACGCCGCCGATCCGCGCTGGCACGACCGCGACCGGTTTGTGCTGTCGGCGGGCCATGGGTCCATGTTGCTGTATGCGCTGCTGCATCTGACCGGCCACGCGGGAATGGGAACGGATCAGTTGCGGTCATTCCGGCAGTTGCACTCAGCGGCGGCGGGCCATCCCGAATGGGGCGAGCATCCCGCCATCGAGACCACCACGGGGCCTCTGGGTCAGGGCCTCGCCACCGCCGTCGGCATGGCGATCGCCGAGCGCATTCTCGCCGCGCGTTTCGGCAAGTCGCTGGTCGATCATCGCACCTGGGTCATCGCCAGCGACGGCGATCTGATGGAGGGCGTCAGCCATGAGGCGATCGGCCTCGCGGGTCATCTCGGGCTGTCGAAGCTGACGGTGCTGTATGATGACAACCACATTTCGATCGACGGCGACACGGCTTTGTCGCGGACCGAGGACGTGGCGAAGCGCTTCGCCGCCGCCGGTTGGGCGGTGCGCCGGGTCGATGGCCATGACCCCGAGGAGGTCGCGGCCGCTTTGTCCGCCGCCACGCGGTCGCGCAAACCGTCGTTGATCGCCTGCCGCACCATCATCGGATTAGGTGCCCCCACCAAAGCCGGCACGGCGGGCAGCCATGGCTCGCCCCTGGGTGCCGCTGAAGCGGCGGCGGCGAAGGAATTATTAGGCTGGACCGCTCCGCCCTTCACCGTGCCCGACGCGCTGATGACGCCGTGGCACGCGGCGGGGACGCGCTCGGCGGGGACGCGGCGGGCGTGGTTGAAGCGGCTCGCGGGGAACAACCAACGTTCGGAGTTCGAGCGTGCGATGGCCGGGAAGTTACCCGCCAACTGGTCCGACGCGGTCGCGGCGATGAAACGGGACATCGCCGATTCCAAACCGAAGCTGGCGACGCGGCAATCCAGCCAGAAGGTGCTGGAAACGCTGGTGCCGCTGACGCCGGAGCTGATCGGCGGGTCGGCCGATCTGACCGGATCCAATCTCACTCTGGTCAAAGGTCAGGGGGTGATCGCGCCGGGGAATTTCTCGGGCCAGTATCTTCATTACGGGATCCGCGAGCATGGCATGGGCGCGGCGGCCAACGGCATGGCGCTGCATGGCGGGATCATCCCCTATACCGCCACGTTCTTTGTCTTCA
>JAYVXQ010000107.1:0-21089 GCA_043785025.1 Acetobacteraceae bacterium | reverse complement strand
ACGGCAATCAAGGACGCTTCGCGCCGCGAGGACGCGGTGGCCTTCGGCCATCCTTGACAGCCGTCATCCCCGGCGTCCTTGGATCGTCAGGCCGGGGCGAAGAAACGGCGCGCAACCGAACAAAGAAACACTTGGGGAAGACTGGATTGGGTCGTTACCAACCACTCTAAACAGCGAGGAGGCTCGAATCGGAAGGGCCATTATTCGACCCGCTCGCGTTCTTCCCATCCCTGACCAGGCAGCGTTTGGAAGAAAATCTCCCATGGCTTCAGCCAGTTTATATCGACCCGCTGACTGGGCAGTTGCTGCTGTGTATTCAGTCACACGTGATAAAAACAAGGCACCACAATATTTTGATCGACTCGTGCGTCGGAAATCACAAAAGCCGGCAAACCTATCCGTTTTGGAATCAAATGAAATCAAACCAATATGAACAAAACCTCGCGGCCACTGGCCTCGGTCTAAATGATATCGACTTCGTGATGTGTACCCACATGCACGTTGATCATGTCGGCTGGAACACGCGACGCGAGAACGGCCGCTGGACGCCAACCTTTCCTAAAGCGAAATATTTATTCGCGGATAAAGAATTGGAATTTTGGACATCCAGGGAGAAAACAGATCCAGGCAAACAACCATGGATCACCGATTCCGTGTTACCCGTGATCGCGGCGGGTCGCGAACATATCGTGAGCAGCACTCATGAACTCGTGGATCTAATCAGTCTGATCCCTACGCCCGGCCACACCATCGACCATTATTCAGTTCGGATAGGCAAAAAGGCGCTGACGCCATCATCGCCGACGATATGATCCATTCACCCATTCAGGCACGCTATCCGGAGATCGGAATGCGATCCGATTATTCCGGCACCCAGGCCAGCGAAACCCGACGTGCCCTGTTCACCGAACTATGCGACACGCCGACTCTACTATGCACCGGCCACTTTCCAGGCGCTTCCAAAGGCCATTTAAGCCGCTGGGATAACGGATTTCGATTTACGCCCGCCTGACGTCACTCGGGTCCGCCAAAGACCGCGCTATCGTCCGACAAATTTCGGCGTCCGCTTCTCCATGAACGCCGTCCGGCCTTCCCGATAATCAGCGGAGTTGAAACAAACTTCGCCAATTTCCTTGATAGCGTTCATGTTCCGCGCGGATTCATCCTTCAACATCTCATTGATCGTCAATTTAGAGGCCCGTATCGACAACGGCGCATTTTCAGAAATCGTGCGCGCGATGCTCATCACCGTCTCATCCAAGTCCTCGGCCTCCACGCATTGATTGATCAACCCAATCCGCTCGGCCTCCTTCCCGCCAATTCTCCGCGCGGTGTAAAGTATCATGCGTGCATGCGCCGGCCCCACGAGATCAATCAATCGTTTCACGGAATCAGGCGCATAGGCGATCGAAAGGCGCGCCGCCGGTATTCCAAACTGACTGTCAGGCGTCCCAATGCGAAGATCGGTCGCCATGGCGATCGCCAGTCCGCCACCCATGCAGAACCCACGAATTTTTGCGATAATGGGCTTGGAAAAATTATGATACGTTTCACGGCCAATACCGGTCACACGATCATATTCTTTCTGCGCGTCAGCGTTATAGCGGTTCTTCGCGAACTGGCTGATATCAGCACCGGACACAAACGCTTTATCTCCCGCGCCCTGCACGACAACAACCGCGATCGTATCGTCCTTTTCGTACTCCGTGAGAATCTCGCCCAAGCCAAGCCACATTTCCATGGACACGGCATTGCGTTTCTCTGGCTGATTGAAGGTGATGAGTCCAACACCTCCATCTCGGGCCGCCAACATTTTTCCGCCGGCGTATTCCGTGGTTCCGACCGATTCCAGCATCTCAGATCACTCCCTTCGTCCGCAAATCGGCGATTTCGGTATCGGTATAGCCAACCGACTTCAGGACCTCGTCCTGATGCTCACCGGCATCCGGTGTATGATGCCGAATTGCTTTCGAAAACCCAGAGATGTTGATCGCCGAGGCAACCACGTCCGCCGTACCGATATAAGGACTGGTCATTTTCGTGGCCATGCCCAAATGCTTCACCTGAGGATCAGCGAACACCTGGTCAATCGTATAAATCGGACCGCAGGGTATTCCGTTACCCTCGCACAGTTCAATCCAATGTTCTGACGGTTTCGCGCGGGTCACGTCGGATATCATCGCATTGATCGTTTTCCGATCGTTGCTACGCCCAATCTGCGTCTTCCACTCTTCCTTACGTAACCATTCCGGTTTGCCGATCGCCTCACAAAACCGGGCGAAAACCCGCGAGGAACTCGCCGCGATATTGATGTGCCCGTCGCTTGTCGGAAATACGCCCGTTGGAATGCCCGTCGGATGGTCATTCCCCGCCTGCCCCGCGACTTCCTTCTCGATCAACCATCGGCTGGCCTGAAAATCCAGCATGAAGATTTGCGCTTCCAGCAAGCTGGTCGTAACCCAGCGGCCAACGCCCGTACGCTCCCGATCATACAGCGCCATCATACAGCCCAGAGCCAAAAGATTCCCCGCGGTCAGATCGTCAATCGGGATCCCGACCCGCACCGGGCCCTGACCGGGAAGGCCTGTGATCGACATCAACCCACCCATGCCTTGCGCGATCTGATCGACCCCGGCGCGAGGACCATAAGGTCCATCCTGCCCAAATCCGGAAATCGAACCGTAAACGATACGCGGATTAACCGCCTTCACGTCATCGTAAGAAACCTTAAGCCGATGCTTAACCGCCGCCCGCATATTCTCCAGGACCACATCCGCCGTCTTCGCCAACCGCATGAACGCGGCGTGACCCTCAGGAGTCTTCAGGTTCAACGTGATCGCGCGCTTGTTACGATGAAGGTTCTGAAAATCGAACCCATGCCGACGACCCGCGACATCCTCTCCATCGGAAGCCGGGGGCTCGATACGAATGACGTTAGCGCCCCAGTCGGCGAAATGACGGACCGCCGTGGGTCCCGCGCGCGCCAGCGTCAGGTCGAGGACAGTGATGCCATTCAGCGGCAGACGAGTTTTACTCGCTTCGAACACGGCCTTATCAGCTGGACTCTCGGGCATCTTACCACATCTCCAATAATCTGACGTCAATTCTCAGCCCAGACGCGATTTTTCTCAAGACCCGGTCACCGGCATGGCCAGCACGACCTTGCCCATCGAACGGCGGCCCAACACCGTTTCCATCGCCATGCGAAAATCTCTTAACGCGAATCGATGCGACGTGACCGGATCAATCCTGCCTTCCGTGAACAAGCGAAAAACCTCTTCCATAACACCATGCATTTCCCGACCATGCTGGCTGCGTCGCGATGTATCCTTTGTCCAACCGGTATAGGCGCCGAAATTAAATCCCAACACCGCGACATTTTTAACCAGCAAAATGTTTCCGGGAATTTGCTGAATCCGGCCGCCCGCGAAACCAATAACGAGGATGCGCCCGCCATGCGCCACACAACGCAACGACAGGTCGAACACATCCCCTCCGATCGGATCGACTATGACATCGGCACCCCCAGGCAACCGCGCCCGTATATTATCCAACGCCGTCGGCGACGGCAGCATCACCGTCTCATCGGCCCCATGAATCCGCGCCAATTCCAGCTTGTCAGGCGTCGAAGCCGTCGCCACCACCCGCGCGCCAAAAGCTTTGGCGAATTCGACGGCCGCGAGCCCGACAGCACCCGCCGCCCCATGAACCAGAACGGTTTCACCCGCACGGAGCCGCGCCCGTTGCGCCAGCGCGGCATAGGACGTGGCGTACGACGCCGGTAATTGCGGAGCGAGATCAAGCGGCAGCGCATCGGGTAACAAATAAGCGGTCGAAGCATGAGTGACAGCGAATTCCGCATGCCCTCCCCAATCGACCCCCGCGACCACGCGATCGCCGGGTTTCAATCGGGACACGTCGGGCGCGACGGCATCGACGATACCCGCCACCTCAGTGCCGGGCGTGAACGGCAATGGCGGCTTGCGCTGATAACGTCCTTCGGTCACAAGGCTCGTCGCGAACGACACCCCCGCGTAATGAACCGCGATCCGAACCTCACCGGGCCCAACACTGGGCATCGGAATATCGTCGACGCTCAGCGTGTCATAAGGCGCCCATTTCCGGCAAATGACCCCCAGCATAATCGGCGGCCTATCCTTTTGGTAACTCTATCCCGGCGATCGCCTGCCAAACACGAATGACAAACGAATCGTCTTTCAGACCCTGCCCATTCGCGGCGGCCGCGAGAAAAAGCTGATGCGCCGCGGACGCCATCGGCAAAGGAAATGTCAATCCACGCGCCTGATCCAAAACAATCCCCAAATCCTTGACGAAAATATTGACCGTTGACAACGGCGTATCGTCATTCGCGAGAACATGGGGCATGCGATTTTGCCACATCCACGAACTTCCCGCGGATTCAGATATCACTTCGAATAAGGTCTGTGGATCGGCGCCTGCGCGGATCCCTAGCGCCATCGCCTCCGCCGCTGTCGCGATGTGCACACCGGCGAGCAGTTGATTGACCATTTTGACAGTACTGCCAACCCCGATTTCGGTTCCCAATCGCCAAACCTTGGTCGAAATCGCTTCGAGAACCGGCGCCGCCTTCTCGAACGCCGCGTCCGAACCGGCACCCATCACCGTCATCGTGCCGGCATGCGCACCGGCTTTGCCGCCCGAGACAGGACTATCAATCATCAGAAACCCGGCATCCGCGATCCGCCGTCCCAATGTCCGCGCGGCGTCCGGCGCGATCGTGGCGCAACACAAGATCACCGCTCCCTTGGCGAGGTGACCGAGACAGCCATGCGCACCGAACAGAACCTCGTCCGTCTGCATTGCGTTGATGACAAAAACGACAACCGCCTCCAAATCCGACGGAAGTTGATCGGCCGAAGCGGCAACGTCACCACCCGCGGCCGCGAATTCATCGCGCGAAGCCTCTCTCGGCTCACAGCCGGTGACGCTGTGCCCCTTCCGCAACAAATTCATCGCGGCCCCCATACCCATGGTGCCAAGACCAATCACACCGACTTTCATATCATGATCCTAACGTAGTTCTCGAAAACGCTCGACTGCCGCGACCAGCGCGCGCCGTACACCGGGCTCTAAAGCCGAATGACCCGCGTCCGGCACGATCGTCAATCGGGCGCCTCGCCATGCATCCACCAAATCGAAAGCCGATACCGCCGGACAAATCATATCGTATCGGCCCTGAACAATTTCAGCCGGAACGTTTCGAAGCTTGTCCATGTGTGCAAGCAACCCGCCCGGAGGCAAAAACAAATCATGAGCGAAATAGTGAGCCTCAATCCTCGCGAGCCCCAAGGCTGTTCGATCCTGCGCGAACGTCGTAATCGTATCGGGACTGGGCAGCAAAGTACTGCACGTGCCCTCATAAATCGACCATGCCCGCGCTGCTGGCATATGAACGGCCGGATCGGGGTTGATCAGCCGGCTTAAGTACGATCCCAACAGATCGTGACGCTCGTCAACCGGCAAATGATTGACAAATTGCGCATGCGCGTCGGGAAATACCGTCGCTATCCCGCGCATGAACCATTCAACCTCCGCCGCCCTGCCGAGGAAAATACCACGCAAGACGCAACCAATTACCCGCTCCGCGAACCTCTGGGCGTAGGCAAGCGCCAGGGTCGACCCCCAGGACCCGCCGAAAAGCAACCACCGCTCCACACCCAAATGGGTTCTCAGATGCTCGATGTCGTCGACCAAATGAGGCGTTGTATTATTCTCCAACCCTCCCAAAGGCCGCGACCGCCCAGCGCCACGCTGGTCGAAGATCACGATCCTCCAGACCGAGGGGTCGAAGAAGCGGCGATGCACCGCCCCGGCGCCCGCGCCCGGCCCGCCATGCAGAAACAAAACCGGCCGTCCGCGCGGATTCCCCGCTTGCTCCCAATACATCACATGCGACGTCGAGAGCGGCAGATAGCCAATCTCATACGGTCCGATCTCAGGAAACAGGTCGCCTCTGGGCATGATTCAGCACAGTACAGGGATCAGTGGGCGTGTGGAACCTCCGGTCTTCTATCCGTCCCGCATCGCGCGGGCCTTCTTCGCCGCCGGTCGATCCCAGCAGCGCGCCAGCCAATCTTTCGCCGCCGGCCATCGTCCCAGGTCCATCGACAACCCGCGATACATCGCGCCAGCGACGTTCAGATCCGCAATGGTGAACTCCCCGCCCAACAGCCAGGGCGCTTTCGCCAGAACGCCGTTCAGGACCTCCATCGCCGGAACGATTTCCTCCCATGCCGTATCGGCGATCGCCTGGTTTCGATTGGCCTCAGGGCCAGTGGTGTTGTTCACATAAGTCACCAGCTGTCGGTCCAATCTGTCCGTCTCCCAAAAACTCCATTGCATCGCCAGCGCCTCCCGCTTCGGGTCGGTCGGATACAAAGGACTATTATGTTTCTTCGCCAGATAGAAATTAATCGCCATGGATTCATACAATACGAAACCGTCGTCTTCGACCACGGGCACGCGCGCGTTCGGATTCATGGCCAAAAATTCCGGCGTCTTCGTCCCCGGCGAACGCGGCGGCAAATCGCTGTGCTCATAAGGGATCCCAAGCTCGAACGTCATCCAAAGCGTGCGAAGGCCACGAGAACGAACCGATCCGTGAATATGGAGCATGATAAATCCCCTTTGATGATTGATAGAGTGTGCCCGCCGCCCCAAACCGTGGCAACCGGCCGGCGCGACCCGCAAAAATGTTACATTTCACCATGCCGGGAAAGGCGAGCCGAGGCTAAGGTCCCTCCGCCGCCAGAAGATAATTCACCCCCAGATCCCGCGTCACACGCCACCCATTCAACCCCGGCGACAGCCCGCTCGTATCGGCCACCCGGGCACCCGCCGCCCGCACGAGCATCGCCAGTTCCGGCGGTTTCAAAAATGACCGCCAGTCATGAGTGCCGACCGGCAACAACCGCATGAGATATTCCGCGCCCATTTTCGCGACCACGAACGATCGCCGGGTTCGGTTGAGCGTCGAAAGCACCAACAAACCGCCTGGCTCCAGCAATTTGACCAGAACCCGAACGAAACCAGCCGGATCCGGCACATGCTCGATGACTTCCAGCGCGGTGATAACGGGAAAACGCAACCCTTCGGCCAGCAGATCGTCCGCCAACGCCACCCGATAAGCGGGCCCTCCATCGCCAGCATGCATCCGGGCCGCCTCGATCACGTCCTCCGCCGCATCGATCCCCAAAACGTCGAGCCCATGCTGGCTCAACGCCTCAGCGGCCAATCCCGCGCCGCACCCGACGTCCAACAGACGCAGCCCCTCACAGGCTGGAAATCGGCGCGTGATTTGCGAATAAATCCAACTGACCCGCGCTGGGTTCATTGCGTGTAACGGCCGCATCGGCCCAATTGGATCCCACCAGCGCGACGCCAGCGCATTGAACCGCCCCACCTCCGCCGCCGAGACCGATGCCTCACCCATGGTTGCCCCTCCGAACCCGCCCCGTTATCTAGCGCGGATTAACCCTCGGCGCAGGACCCCATGCCGCGTATCGTGATGAAATTCGGTGGCACCTCGGTCGCCGACCTCGACCGCATCCGCAATGTCGCCAACCGTGTGAAGCGGGAGGTCGACGCGGGAAACCAGGTCGCTGTCGTCGTTTCCGCGATGTCCGGCACGACAAACCAACTCGTCGCCTGGTGTCAGGCCCTGGCCCCGCTGCATGACGCGCGCGAATACGACACGGTGGTCGCAACGGGCGAGCAGGTCACCAGCGGGTTGATCGCGATCGCCCTGCAACAAATCGGCGTCGACGCCCGTTCGTGGCAGGGCTGGCAGCTTCCGATCCGCACCGATCTGGCCCATGCCAAAGCGCGCATCCTGTCCGTCGACGGCGACCAATTGATAAAGCGAATGGAGCAGGGGCAGGTTGCCGTTGTCTCAGGATTTCAAGGCTTAAGCCCCGACAATCGGATCGCCACGCTTGGCCGCGGCGGCTCCGACACATCGGCCGTCGCCCTCGCCGCCGCCGTGAAGGCCGATCGCTGCGACATATACACCGACGTTGATGGGATCTACACGACAGACCCGAGGATCGTGCCAAACGCGCGTAAGCTCAAAAAAATCTCGTACGAAGAGATGTTGGAGCTTGCCTCAGTCGGTGCCAAAGTCCTGCACAGCCGAAGTGTCGAATTGGCGATGAACGAGCGCGTGCGAGTTCAGGTTCTGAGCAGCTTTCAGGACCTTCCGGGCACGATGGTGGTTGACGAGGACGAAATAGTGGAAAAAGAAGTGGTGTCCGGGATCGCCTATGCCCGCGACGAGGCGAAGATCACCTTGCGTGGGGTGCCCGACCGGCCAGGAGTCGCGGCCGCGATTTTTAGTAAACTGGCTGAAGACAACATTAACGTTGACATGATCGTGCAAAATATCTCCGCCGACGGCACCACGGACATGACCTTCACCATTGGCAAAACCGACCTCCCACGAGCCCAGGCCTCGTTGGCGGCGATAAAGGATCAGGTTGGGAATACGGACGTGTTGATCGATCCCAACGTCGCCAAGATCAGCGTCGTGGGCGTCGGTATGCGCAGCCACGCGGGTGTCGCCACGACCATGTTCCGCGCACTCGCCGATAAGGCGATCAACATCCAGGTCATTTCCACCAGCGAGATCAAGGTCAGCGTGCTTATCTCCGCTGAGTATACCGAGCTCGCCGTCCGCGCCCTGCATACAGCCTATGGCCTCGATGCCAACTGATCGCGCCCATCTCGACACGCTTTGGGCCCGTGGAACCGCATTTTTGGGCTGCCCGATCGCCATCCTTGGCGGCGCTATGAGCTGGGTCAGCGAACGGCACCTCGTATCCGCGATCTCCAACGCTGGGGGGTTCGGTGTCATCGCCTGTGGCTCGATGACACCTGATTTGCTCGCCGCCGAAATCGCCGCAACCCAGGCCCTGACCAGCAAGCCCTTCGGCGTCAACCTCATTACCATGCACCCCAGCCTTCATGACCTCGTTCGGGTGTGCCTGGAGGCGAAGGTCGGGCATGTCGTTCTGGCTGGCGGCATTCCGCCCGGCGCAGCGGTGAAAGCCGTCAAGGATGGCGGCGCGAAATTGATCGCCTTCGCCCCCGCCTTGGTCCTCGCGCGCCGCCTCGTCCGCTCCGGCGCGGATGCGATCGTCATCGAAGGGTCGGAGGCGGGCGGCCATATCGGTCCGGTATCGCTGACCGTCCTGGCCCAAGAAATCTTACCGCATTTGCGCGAAGTCCCCGTATTTGTCGCCGGAGGACTCGGCCGTGGCGACGCCATTCTCGCGTATCTGGAAATGGGCGCCTCAGGTGCCCAACTCGGCAGCCGCTTCGCCGCGACCCGGGAATCGATCGCCCATCCAAACTTCAAAAAAGCCTTCATTCGCGCCAATGCACGGGACGCGCTCCCATCCATTCAACTCGATGAGCGCTTTCCCGTCATTCCCGTTCGCGGTCTCGTGAACGACGGCACCAAATCCTTTCTCCGTCATCAGGCGGAAACCCGCGACCGCTTCCAGGCAGGCGAACTCACAAAAGAAGCCGCGCAACTCGCGATTGAACATTTTTGGGCCGGCGCCCTCCGCCGCGCCGTGATCGACGGCGACGTTGAAATGGGCTCGGTCATGGCTGGCCAGTCGGTCGGCATGGTCACCTCCGAACAATCAATCGCCGAGGTCTTACAAGAAATCGTCAGTCAGGCCACCGACGCCCTGGCCGCCCGCCGATCGGCGCATTGACGGAGGAATGGACGCCAAACCATCCGGCAGGACGCGAGATCAGGGTTCGCCCCTAAACCCACCGCCGGCGCGCCGGTTATTGGCTAAATTGCGTGAACTTCGCGCACGGGCCCCCTCGGGTCAGCTCACTGTTGCCATTTCCGCCCCGATATCCGAACTGATACGCCTTGTCGCATCCGAGGTCGTGAGCGAGGTCTGTTCGGTCTATGTCCGCCGCCCAGGTGATCTGCTTGAATTGACCGCGACCCACGGGCTGAATGATCTCGCCATCGGCCGCACGAAATTGCGGGTCGGCGAAGGCATTATCGGCCTGTGCGCCGCGCAAGGCGTCGTGATGAACCTGCCCGACGCGCAAAACCATCCGGCTTTCGCCTATCGCCCCGAAACCGGAGAGGAAAACTTCGCATCCATGCTCGCGGTGCCGGTCCGCCGGTCAGGACGGGTTCTGGGCGTTCTCGCTGTGCAAAACCGAACACCACGACAATTTTCCGACCAGGAAGTCGACGAGCTCGAAACCGTCGCGATGTTGCTCGCGGAAATGCTGCCCGCTCCGGACTCGGCTAACACCAGCGGCGAGGGCTTATCAGGCACCGTCCCGCGCGTCTTCACCGGAACGACCCTCATGACTGGCATCGCCTCCGGCCCAACCGTTCTCCACGCGCCACGACAAACCGGGATCACGTTGCTGGCCGACGATCCGGTCAGGGAATTAGAACGGCTCCATGAAGCCTCCGACCGTATGCAACGTGGTCTGGACGCGCTGCTCGCCGACGTGCCCCTCGACGCATCGGCGTCACGCGACGTCATGGAGGCCTACCGGTTGGTCGCCGCGGATCAAGGCTGGCTCCGCCGGGTCGCCGATGCGATTCAGGGTGGATTGACGGCCGAAGCCGCCGTGAGCCGCGTGGCAAACGATCTCCATAATCGGATGCGCCGCATCAGCGACCCATATCTGCGAGAGCGGCTCGCGGATCTGGAAGACCTCGCCAATCGCCTGATGACCACATTGATCGGTGAGGTCCCCCGCGACGAAATCCCGATCGGCGGCATCCTCCTCGCCCGCCGCCTCGGGCCCGCCGAACTCCTGGACTGGCACGCGAAAGGCATCGCCGGACTCGCGGTTGAAGAAGCCAGCCCATCCGGACACGCCGCCATCCTGGCGCGAGCGCTTGGCATTCCAGCGATCGGCGGCACCCGGGGCATGCTGGAAACCGCCGAACCCGGAGATCACGCGATCATCGATGGAGACGGCGCGCAATTGCTTCTGCGGCCCGAGGTTGAAGTCCGGCAAATCTATGTCCACGCCGTCGAAGTAAACTCCCTGCGCATGGCCAGATTCGCCACCTTGCGTAATCGGCCGGCGGCGACCGCTGACGGCGTGCGGATCAAACTGATGCTGAACGTCGGGCTGGACCTGGAACTGGCGCAATTAGACCAAACCGGCGCTGACGGAATCGGTCTGTTTCGTACCGAGATCGCGATGTTGGCGCGCGGAACCATGGCCGACGTCGCGGAACAAGCCGCGATCTATGCCCGGGTGCTGAATGCCGCCGGCGATCGGCCCGTCCTGTTTCGCACCCTCGACCTCGGATCAGACAAGCTTCTCCCGGGAACCGTCACCGAAGAAGAAAATCCCGCGACGGGTTGGCGCTCGATTCGCATCGGCCTGGATCGTCCCGCGCTACTGCGCCGCCAGCTGCGCGCGCTCCTGCTCGCCGCCAATGGCCGCAAGCTCTCCGTCATGTTTCCCATGGTCGCGACCGCGGCGGAGTTCCGCCAGGCCCGCGCGCTACTGCTGGCGGAAGCCGCGCGAGTGCGCCCGGCACCGGAGCATCTGTCAATTGGCACCATGCTGGAAGTGCCAGCCCTGATGTGGCAATTGCCCGATCTATTGCGCGAGGCGGACTTTATTTCCGTGGGCTCGAACGACCTGCTTCAATTCATGTTCGCGGCGGACCGCGGCACTCCTTCATTATATAATCGATATGATGTTCTTTCCCAACCAATGTTCGACCTGCTCGAACAATTGCTGACCGCGGCGAACAAACTGAATGTGCCGGTATCCCTCTGCGGCGAGGCCGCGTCCCGGCCACTCGAAGCCCTCGCCTTCGCTGGTCTCGGTCTGTCCATGCTTTCCATGCCCGCCAGCGGCGTCTTACCAGTAAAGGCGCTGCTCTCTGAGGTTGACCTCAGCGCGTTTCGACCAGTCCTCGCGGCGATCCGACGCTCCAGCCGCGGCGCCCCCTCATTACGAGAACCGATCGCTACCTGGGCTCGCGAACAAGGCCTTTCAATCTGAGTATTTAATGAAATTGTACGATCAGTCTTTAACCATGTCGCCAATGATCCAGCCATGACGTCTCGCTATAGTCGATACGACACCCTTAACGATGTGACCTCGTTCAATCAGGCGGGCCGTGAGGCGCACGAACATATTCAGTAAAAAACCAGCCCTCGTGCCTCAATCCGCGATCGCGGCATAAACCAGATCACGAAACAGCAGCCGGTAATGCTCGCGCTGCACCGGCGCCTGAACCATAAGAACTCCATACAAACGCTCGCCCGGATCGACCCAGAACGTCGTGCCAGCCGCGCCGCCCCAATAGTAGTTGCCGACGGTTCCTGGAAACGGCGCCATGCCCGCGCTGGTTCGAACGGCGAACCCCAGCCCAAATCCATGGCCCGGTGGCAACAACTCCGGATTGGACGGGATCGCGCCCAAATGATCGGATGTCATGAGTTCAAGCGTCTTACGTCCCAGCAATCGGACCCCATCCAATCGCCCATTATTCATCAGCATCGCGCAAAATCGGGCATAATCCATCGTCGAGGATATCATTCCGCCACCGCCCGACTCGAACAACGCGGTCCGTTTCACGTCGAGCAGATTAATATCCATGCTTGTCTCCGGATCCTTCGCGAATGGCTCGGCGATACGGCCATGGTCCTTCGCTGGTACGGAAAACCCGGCATCCGTCATCCCAAGTGGACCGCAAATACGCTCCTGTAAAAATACACCAAGAGACTGCCCCGATATCACCTCGATCAGCCGTCCCAACACGTCGGTGGACCGCGAGTATTCCCAATGCGCGCCAGGCTGATGCAACAATGGCAAAGCGGCCAAAGTCGCGACCTGATCCTCGTTCGTCTGCTTCAGCCGCGCCACCTTCGCATCGATATAAGCTTTGTGAACCGGCGTCGCGCCACGGAACTCATAGGTCAGACCCGATGTGTGGCGCAGCAAATCCTGCACCGTGATCGATCGCGCGGCCGGAACCAGCCGCATCGTCTCGTTCTCCACGACACCCACCTTCGGCGCCGCGAACGCAGGCAGATATTTTTCGATCGGATCGCCCAACATCAGGCGCCCCTCCTCCCACAACATCATCGTCCCGACGGACACGATTGCTTTGGTCATGGAGTAAATTCGAAAGATGGACTCCGTCGTCATCGGTGCGCCACTGACCGGATCCTGCTTCCCGAACGCCTGGAAATAAGCAACCTTGCCATGACGCGCGACCAGCGCCACCGCACCCGGAACATGTCCACGCCCGACCCTCTCCTCAAGCGCGGACGTCAGTCGACCCAGGCCAGATGAGGACAAGCCGACATCCTCGGGTTTGCAAAACGGCAGTGGCGTCGCGGGCATGGCGCGTATTCCTTCTCTTTTCCCACCCCACTGTCGCGCGGGACAGGAGGCCGACGCAATATCTCGGGTTTGCTTCCCGGCCCGCTTGCGCTAGACGAAGCGGCTCTCAGGGCCGGTTCCCATGCCAGACACGACGCCGCTTGCATCCCAGAAATCCGAGGACGCCCCCCCGTCAGGGGATGGTTGGCGACCCGACCTCAATGTGCTGCGCGCGCGCCTGGATGGGATCGATGACAAAATCCATGACCTGCTGATCGAGCGCGCGCGCGTTGTCGAGGGCGTCGCGCGCTCCGGGAAAACGGCGGCATTCCGCCCTGGCCGAGAAGCTTCGATCCTGCGGCGCCTGTTGGCGCGCCATCAGGGAAAACTACCCGCCCAAACCCTGGTGCGTATGTGGCGAGAGATGTTGGCTGGCACGACAGCCATGCAAACACCCATCAGCGTGGCCATCGTCCGATCCGAGCATCAAATCGCGGAGATCGCCCGTGAACACTTCGGTTTTTTAACGCCCGTGGATGAATATACGTCGATCGAGGCCGCCCTGAGCGCGGTGCGCGAGGGACGGAATACCGTCGCGGTCCTCGCGTTTCCAGATCAAAGCCAACCATGGTGGCCTGGCCTGACAAATCTGACACCCCAATTGCACATTGTCGCGCGCCTGCCGTTCTGGTCAGGCCGTCCCGAAGGAGTACCCTCCGCCGACGCTCTCGTGATCGCGACGACCCCTCCGGACGCCAGCGGCGCGGATCGTTCATTCCTTGCACACCCCTCCGGACCGGACGACGCCCATCTGGTGGCGTCTGGTCTTGTCCGGATTGCCAGACATGGTGCTATCACCGAAGTCCAGGATCTCGTGACGCAAGGCGATCCACGCCTCCCAGCCGAGACGATCGTGCTCGGCGGCTACGCCATTCCAGTGGGAACGTCCCTATGACCTCGCCAGGCCCACGCCCCGAAATTCTCTCGATCAGCCCCTATGTCGGCGGCGAGGCATCGGTAATCGGCGTCAACAGGTCCTATAAATTGTCCTCAAACGAAGGCGCGTTTGGCATGCCACCGCTGGCGCAAGTGGCGCTGCGCGACATCGCCGCCGAGGGCTTCCGTTATCCTGATGGCGGCGCCGACGCTTTACGCGCGGAAATCGGCGCCTACTGGGGGCTCGATCCCGCAAAAATCGTCTGCGGCGCCGGATCGGACGATCTCCTGTATCATTTGTGCCTGGCCTATGGCGGCCCCGGACGAGATATCGTGATGTCAGCGCACGGCTTCACGATCTACCACATCGCCGGTGTTTACGCCGGCAGCAATGTCATCAAAGTGCCGGAACAAAACCTCCAGCCGGATCTGGAGGCGATACTGGCGGCCGTCACACCAGCGGTGAAAGTCGTGTTCCTCGCCAATCCGAACAATCCGACCGGTGCCATGATCACCGAACAGGACATGGAACGTTTCCGCGCCGCTTTGCCATCGGACGTGCTGTTGGTGATCGACTCCGCCTACGCGGAATACGTTTCCCGTGCGGATTATAACGCGGGCGAGCGTCTGGTGGATGCCACCGACAACACCATCATGACCCGCACCTTCTCCAAAATCTTCGGATTGGGCGGTATCCGCCTGGGGTGGAGCTATGGCCCGCCCGCCGTGAACGACGTGCTACATCGCGTGCGCGCCGCGTTCAGCGTCTCAGTCGCGGCCCAAGCCGCTGGCGTCGCGGCACTGCGGGAACCTGGATGGGTCGAGAAGGGCCGCGCACATAATGATGTTTGGCGGCCAAAACTCGCGGCTGGCATCCAGGCCGCTGGCATTAGGGTCCATCCCGGCGAAGGCAATTTCGTACTCGCCGATTTCGGCACTCCGGAAAAGGCGGCCGCGGCCGATCAATTCATGCGCCAGCGCGGCCTTATTCTCCGCCGCGTCATATCATACGGTTTGCCGCAATGCCTTCGCATCACCGTCGGCACGGAAGAAGAATGCGGCCTCGTGATCGCGGGACTGACCGCCTTTCAGAGCACCGCCCGTGGTTGAACCCGTCTTCAAAAGACTGGCGCTTTTGGGCGTCGGGCTCATCGGCTCCTCCATCGCGCGGATCGCCCAGGAACGCGGTGATCTCGCGGCCGAGGTGGTCGTCAACGCCCGCACCCAAAAGACTCTCGATCGCGTGACCGAACTGGGATTCGCCGATCGGGTCGAGCTTGATCCAGCCAAAGCCGTGGCGGGCGCCGATTGTGTGATGTTATGCGCGCCGGTCGGCGCTTTCGCCGCCTTGGCCGAGGCGATCGCCCCCCATCTCGCACCGGGCGCGATCATCACCGACGTGGGCTCCACGAAACAATCGGTCATCCGGGACATAAGTCCGTTCGTCCCGGACGGCGTACATCTCGTTCCAGGCCATCCCCTCGCGGGAACCGAATATTCCGGCCCCGATTCCGGTTTTACGACGTTGTTCCAGGGCCGCTGGACGTTATTGACACCACCGCCGGACACCGACGAGGCCGCCATCGAAAAAATTACCGAATTCTGGCGCCGCTGCGGCTCAATGGTCGAACGTATGGAGCCCGCGCATCACGACCGGGTCCTGGCGATCGTGTCTCATTTGCCCCACCTCCTGGCGTTCACGATCTGCGGCACCGCGGATGATCTGGCCGAGGAAACCCGCCGGGAAGTCACCAATTTCGCCGCATCCGGCTTTCGCGACTTTACCCGAATCGCCGCCTCGGATCCCGTCATGTGGCGCGATATCTTCCTCAACAATCGGGAAGCGCTTCTGGAAATGCTGGCCCGATTCATGGAAGACGCTCAGGCCATGGCCCGCGCCGTCCGTTGGGGCGATGCTGCCTATATCGAGGACAAAGTCGAACGAGGCCGCAAGATCCGCCGCAGTCTGATTGAAAACAAACAGGCCTGATGGCCGTTGTCCCCTACCTCGCCTGCATGATGGCGGTGTCGCGGCTTTACGCGCTGCCACCCCGCGTTTTGCCCTCGATCCAGAAAGTCGAGGCCGGCGTGCCCGGAACCATATCACGTAACCGCAACGGCACCGCCGATCTCGGGGTGATGCAGATCAATACCCGATGGCTGCCCCATCTCGCGGCGTCCTGGCGGTTGGGCCACGACGATGTCGCCCGACGCCTGATCGCGGAGCCCTGTTTCAATATCGCATCGGCCGGCGCGATCATGCGGATCTACCTCAATGAGGCGCGCGGCGACGTCGTTCAGGCCGTTGGCTTTTATCATTCGCACACGCCAGAGCGCGCGAGCGCCTATCAGATCAAGGTCATTCGTGCCGCATCGAAACTCTTCGGGCCCTCGCAAAAACCGCCGGAAGTGCGCCCGAAGGGCGTATCTGTTCGATCGGCGCCGGCACGCTGACACGTCACGGAATGTTGGACGCCAACCGCGCCCAAAGGTCCAATTCACGCTGAACCGCTCGCGGCCGTGTTCAACTGAAAAAATACAAACGGCAAAAGCCCAATCGCGCTCAGCACTACGCTTCGATCAAGAAGCTCGGCCGGCCACCTGATGGGCCGGTTCCCCTCAACAAAAACGAGTGGTCTTTACGCGGCCCGCGGCGTCGCCAAGGCGGATGGCAATTGCGCGATCGCGTGATCGATCAACGCATTGCTCGAGTCGAGGCTCATCCCCTCGGCGATGACCTGCCGTGCCGCGGCCGTCGCCAGTTCGGCCGCCGAGGTGCGAATCTCATCAACCGCTTGCTTCTGCGCCGCTGCGATTCGGTCCAGCGCCATTTGTTCGCGGCGCTGCGAGGAAATATCCGCTTCTTTTTGCGCCGCCGTCGTGACCCGCGCCGCTTCAGCCGCGGCCCCCGCGATCAGCGCCGTCGCGTCAGACTGGGCTTTCGCGCGCGTGGCCTCGGCGTCTTTCAACATCGCCTCGGCCTCAGTTTTCAGCCGCGCCGCCTCATCGATATCGGCACGCACCGACGCCGCCCGAGCGTCCAGCATGCCGGCCAGCGCGCCCCACAGCTTCTTGCCGAACAGGAAAAAGAACAGAAAAAACGCGATGACAACCCAATGGGCCGGATCGGCGAAAAAGCCGGAACCTTCATGCATTGCCGTTAACCCCTGCTCGCCATGGCCGCGCTGATGGCCCCGCTGACATGCGCGGCGTCCGGCGCACTGCCCGTCAGGCGGATGATCAGTGCCGTCGCGGCCTCGCTCGCAACAGCGGGCAACGCGGCCAAAGCGGCGGTTCGCGCCGTCTTGATCTGTGCCTCGGCGTCTTTCAGTTGGCGGTCGAGGCGCTCGTTTTCCGCCGACGCGCGCGCCATGGCCGCCTGCTTGGCGGTCTCCAGCGCGGCGTTGATCGCGGTCTGCGCCTCGGCTCGCGCTTTCGCGGTCGCCTCGGCCGCCGCCGCGATCCCCGCGTCAGCACGCGTTTTGGCGACTTTCGCGCTTTCCAAATCGCCGGCGATGCGCCGCGCCCGCTCCTCCAGAACCGCTTCCACCTTGGGCAGCGCGGTGCGCGACGCCAGGATGTAAAGCAGCGCGAAGATCACCACACCCCAGACAACCTGGTACGTGGTGAGTTTGTTCGCGAAGTCGAGTTGAGGAAGGCCCTCGGCCATCGCCATCCCGGAAGACGCGATCAGACCAATGGCCAACGGCACGACGCGCCTTACTCTGGACATGCTGCTTCCCTCGCGGTTGAGCCCGCCCATCGAGACAGGATCAGACGAACAGAATAATGAACGCGATGACCAGCGCGTAGAGCGCGACCGCTTCCGTGAGCGCGAACCCAAGGATGGCGAGGCCAAACACGCGATCGCGCGCGGCGGGGTTGCGGGCGACGCCGGAGATCAAGGCTCCGAAAATCTGACCCATACCAATGCCAACACCCGCGAGCGCGATCATCGCGATACCCGCACCAATGGCTTTAGCGGCGGCGACATCCATAGTCTTAGTTCCTTTCGTTTCAGGCAATTGGCACCAGACAGCGCACGCCGTCCGGGCCAGTCAGGAGAGTTGAGAAGATCAGTGCAAATGCACCGCGTCGTGCAGATAGATGCAGGTCAGAATGGCGAAGACATACGCCTGCAACGATGCGACCAGCACTTCGAACCCGATCAGGATCACGTTCACGCTGAGCGCCAGTCCCGCCGGCAGCAGATATAATCCGCCGGCCGTGCCAAGCATGACCACGAAGGCGCCGAACACTTCCAGCATCACGTGGCCCGCCATCATGTTCGCGAACAAACGGACAGACAGGGAAATGATCCGCGACAGATAGGAAATTACCTCGATCAACACCATCAGCGGCATCAGGACCGGAGAAATCCCTTTGGGAACGAAATAGCTGAAGAAGTGCAGCCCGTGTTCCTTCAGCGCGACGAAGGTGACGAGGCAAAAGACGAACAGCGATAAACCAAGGGTCACCGCGATATGGCTGGTGAAGGTGAAAAATAATGGAAACACGCCCATCAGATTGCCGAACAGAATGAAAAAGAACAGCGTGAACACGAAGGGAAAGAATTTTTTGCCCTCGTGCCCGATCTGTTCGATGCACAAGGTCATCACGGTTTCATAAGCCATCTCGGCCGCCGATTGCAGGCGTCCGGGGATCATCGCCCTGGGGCTCATGCCAACCCAGATCAGTAGCAACGTGAGGCCGCTGGCGACGACCATCATGACGTTCGCCTGACTGAAATGCAGCGACTCGCCAAGTTGGCCAAACGCGGCTTCAAGTTTGAACTGGCTGAGGGCGTCGATACCGCCGCTGTGTCCTTCCGCCGCCACGCCGCCTACCCCTGTCCTGACTTCGGCGCGAAAACGCGCCATAAATTCCAAATGCCGGCCGCGCCACCGACAGGGACGAACAATGCGGTCAGAATAGGCTTGGTGCCAAACACCCAATCGAGCCCAAAGCCGATAGCGACCGCCACGACCAAAGCCGATACAAGTTCAACCCCCACCCGTAGGCCTATCCCGACCATTGAGCTTTCGACCCGGTTGGGTTCGAACCCCTTCCGCTTCGCTGGCTCATCCAGGCCCTGCCTACCTCGAGCGGCCTTCAATCGCTCCTCAAAGGAGCCATCCGGGCCGTTCGGTTCCTGACGCATATTCGCTCCTGGCGATGAGTTCGCCGGTAAGCGGGCGCTTGCTACAGGCGGGCCCATGGGGTGTCAAGAACGCGTCCTCACGCTTGCACGCGATAAATCCCAATTCATCGCTAATTCTTGGGTGGTCCGAACCGCGGCGCCATGTATTCCAATCGGACCATCGCTATTGACCAAGCAAATGCCACACCTGATCCGCCGACGGAGTTGGCCCAACAGCGCCATAGCCGGTACATTTCAACGCCGCCGCGGCCGAGGCATATCGCGCGGCGCTCTCGGGTGGGTCGCCCGCCAAAATCCAAGCCAGAAATGACCCGCAAAACGCGTCTCCGGCGCCGGTCGCGTCGACCGCGCGCACACTGAATGGCGGAATGATGACCCTGCCATCAGGGTTGGCGAGATAAGCTCCCGCCTCACCCATTTTCAGCACCACGACCGAGGGCCCCAGGCGCAGGTAATAATCCAGGATCGCGTCAGCGTCGGTCAGGCCGGTCAAAATCCGCGCGTCCTCCAGTCCGGGCATCGCGTAATCGACCGTTTCCATCGCCATACGCATGATCGCCGCCGCCCGGGCGGGCGGCCATAACCGGGGCCGGTAATTCGTGTCATAAGCAATCGCCACCCCAGCCCGCCGCGCGGCGTCCATGGCCGCGAACGACGCATCGCACGCGAGTGTGGAAATTCCCTGACTGATGCCGGAAAGATACAGTATCCTCGCGCACTCGATCGCCGCGCGCGGAACGTCGTCAGGCCCGAACATCGCGGCGGTCGAGTTCGCGCGATAATGCAGAAACTGATGCCCGGTCTGGTCGTGTGTCACGAAATACACACCGGTCAAATATCGCTCTGAGCGAATCACGCCCCCGGTATCGATGCCCTCTCTGACCCATAATTCCATGAACCGATCGCCCGGCATGTCCCGGCCCGATCCACAAATCACGCCCACCTGGGCGCCTTGCCGCGCGGCCGCCACGGCCGCGTTGGTCGTATCGCCCCCGTGACCCTCCAAATAATGCTGATCGCCGTTGGGCTGTCGCGGAAGCTGATTGAACGCCAACATGGGTTCCCCCATGCACAGCAGGTCCACGCTCACGCACGCGCGATCCTGAGCACCGCGTCCGCCGCCGCGCGTATTGCCGCCCGATCGCCACGTTCGATTCGCCGCTCATCGACCAAAGCGCCGCCCATGCCAACAAAAGCGGCACCGGCCACGAGGTATGTTTGAAAATTGTCAGGATCGACGCCCCCGGTCGGACAAAACGCCACCCCAGGGAAAACGCTGACCAACGCCTTGATATATCCCGGTCCGCCCATGGAGGACGCGGGGAATACCTTGACCATGTCCGCCCCGGCGGCGAGCGCCGTGCGAGTCTCCGAAGGCGTTACCGCCCCAAGAAGTAATGCGGCTCCGGCCGCGCGGCATGGCGTCGACAATCCCGGATCGACCCACGGCGCGACGATGAATTTCGCGCCCGCCGACAGGCATCGCTCTGCCATGCCCGCATCCGTCACCGTCCCCGCGCCCACCAATAATCCCGGGTCAGACGCGAGATCGCGTATAAGGTCGATTCCATCGGGAACGGTCATGATGATTTCAAAAATC
>JAYVXQ010000106.1:0-7195 GCA_043785025.1 Acetobacteraceae bacterium | reverse complement strand
CGCGCATCCCCCGGCGTCAGCCGCAGGCACGCCCGATATTGCCGCGCCACCACCGCCCGCGGCACCCGCGGCCGTAAACTCGCCAGATCGCGGCAGGGATCGTCATGCTCCGGCCGCGCCTTGCGTACCCGGCCCAGGATGGGCGCCGCCCGTCCGGCTTCGCCGCTGGCGGCAATGGCGAGGCCCAATACCAGAATTACCTCGATATCATTCGGGTCGAGCGCAAGGATCATGCGGCATTGCACCTCGGCCAGCCGCCATCGCCGCGCGTCCAGATGCGCCATCGCCGAGTTCAATTGCGACGCCCTGTCTGTGTTATCCATTTTGGAGTCTCCTGTCAGACAGGCGTATTCTCGCAAAGAATGGTTAATGAAGTCTTTACGGCCCGAGACGAATTTCATACCCACGCGGTCACGGAACAGGAGTGCCCGCTGATGCCGATCAACCCCGCCGACGGTCCCATCCTTGGGTCGCTCTATGGTACTGACGCGATGCGCGCGGTATTTGATGAGGCCGCGTATTTCCAACGCATGCTGGACGTGGAGGCCGCTCTGGCCCGCGTTCAGGGACGCATGGGGATCATCCCGGCCGACGCCGCCGCCACGATCGATTCGGCCGCCGGCAAAACCGAACTGCGCACCGAGGTTCTGGCCGCGAGCGCCCGCAATGTCGGTTATCCCGTCGTCGGCGCGGTCGCCGAACTGTCCCGCGCCGCGGGCGACGCGGGCGGCTGGACCCATTGGGGTGCCACCACGCAGGACATCATGGACACCGCGACCGTGCTGCAAATCCGCGCCGGTCTCGATCTGATCGAGGCGGATGTACGGGCCTTGCTGAGCGCGCTGACCGATCGCGCCGTCGTCCATCGCGACACCGTCATGGCTGGCCGCACCCACCTCCAACACGCTCTTCCCACCACGTTCGGCCTCAAATGCGCTACCTGGGCCATGCCGTTCATCGCCCATATGGAACGGATCGCCGCGCTCCGCCGCCATGTCCAACAGGTCGAATTCGGCGGCGCCGCCGGCACGCTCGCGTCATTGGGCGATCAGGGGATCGCGGTGATGGAAGGGCTGGCCCATGAGTTGGGGTTGCACGTTCCCATCGCCCCCTGGCACGTCTGCCGCGAGGCGCTGGCGGAAACCGTCACGTATCTCGGCATTCTCTGCGGCAACCTGGCGAAATTCGCCACCGACATCATTTTGCTGGCACAGACCGAGGTGGGGGAAGTCGCCGAACCCTATGTCGCCGGCCGCGGCGCGTCCTCGACGATGCCGCAAAAGCGCAATCCCATCGCGTCCGAATACATCCTGGCCGCCGCGCGTTCGGTGCAAGGCCTCGTCCCGGTCATGCTCGGCGCGATGGCGCAGGATCACGAACGCGCCACGGGACCCTGGCAAGGCGAGGCGCTGGTCATTCCCCAGGCTTTCGTGCTGACCCACGGCGCCCTGGCGCACGCGCTCGCCATAGCCAAGGGCATGGTCGTCGATGCCGCACGGATGCGGGCGAACCTGAACATCACCCACGGCCTGATCGTCGCCGAGGCGGTGATGATGGGCCTCGCCCAGAATCTGGGCCGCGCCGAGGCGCATCACGTGGTCAAGCACGCCTGCGACATCGCTTTGACCGAGCGTGTGAGTCTGACCGAGGCGCTGGAACGCGATCCCGCCGTCTCATCCCGCCTCGACCGCGCCGCGATCGAACGTCTGACCGATCCCGCGTCTTACCTCGGCTCGGCGGGTGTATTTGTCGACCGCGTGGTGACGGCGGCGCGTGCGGTTCTGGTCAAAACCCCGCGATCATGAAAAGCTTCGCGCCAGGAGGATCCGCTCATGCCCAAAACGCGAGGCACCGGCTTGCTCATGGCCTGGACCGACGTCGATCCCGCTCACGAAGCGGCGTTCAACCGCTGGTATGACGAGGAACATATCGGCCGCCTCAGCGCGATCCCCGGATTCCTGAACGCCGGCCGTTACCGCGCTTTGAGCGGCGGGCCCAAATATCTCGCGATGTATGAACTTGAGGATCACAATGTCCTCCGCTCCGCCGCGTTCATCGATACGGTGCGCTATCAACCGTCGGAGCGGCGGCTCGCGATTTCCCCCAGTACCACGGGCCGGAATTTCCTGTTGAACGGATACCGCCAGATCTTCCCCGCCGTGACCCATCCCGCGGACAATCCCGTCGATATGCCCAGATATTTGCAAATGGGCCGCATCGACGTCATGGCGTCGATGGAGGAGGAGTTCAACGACTGGTACAACACCTGTTACATCCCGGGCTTTCTGACCGTGCCCGGCGTGATCCGCGCCCGCCGCTATGTGGCGATCGACGCACAGCCGAAATATCTGACCGTCTACGAATTTGAAAACCCTGACGTGCCGAACACCGACGCCTGGAAAGCCTTGCGCGAGTCGAACCCATGGAGCAAGCGCGTCCGCGCCGCCATGCGCCTCGACGCCGGTTCTCCCGCGGTGTTCGAACGCATTTTCCCTCCGTTGTGATCAGGAGATGACCATGAACACCATCATCGGTACCTGGCGCCTGGTGCGCGCCTTCACCCGCGACACCGACGGACGGGAACTTCCGCCACCGTACGGCGGGCACGGCATGGGACGCGCCGCCTTCGGCGCCGATGGCCGTATGATGGCGGTGTTGTGCGACGCGCGCGCGGAAATCCCAGGCGGCGGCAAACGCGAATACGCCAGTTACTGCGGTAACTATACCTTCGACGGCAAGCAATTGATTACCCGGGTCGACTGCACCCTGGAACCCGCGCGCCTCGGCGGCGACCAGATCCGCGATGTCCGGTTTGAGGATGGGTTAATGGTATTGCGCCCACCCGCCCGTTCTTATGGCGGAACAATGGAACAGCGCGAATTGTTTTGGGAAAAGATCGCCGGCGTGTGATTGACACCAAGCTGCGTGGTCGACACGTTCCCGGTGACGTCCAAAGGAAGCAGCGCATGATCCCCGTCACCTATCAACCGGTCGACGTGCTCGTGATCGGCGCGGGCAACGCCGCGGCCAACGCGGCTTTGGCGGCGCATGAAGCCGGCTGCTCGGTCGCCATGCTGGAAACCGCGCCCGAGGCCGCCCGCGGCGGAAACTCCGCCTTCACCGGCGGCGCCTTCCGCTTCGTGTTCCAGGACGTGAAAGACCTCATCGCCCTAGCCCCCGACATCGCCGAGCTGGATCTTTCCACGATCGATTTCGGTACCTATACGAAAGAGCAATATTTCGACGACATGGGTCGCCTGACGGAATATCGCTGCGATCCCGATTTGACCGAGGTGTTGATCGATAACTCCTACGCCGCCGCCCAGTGGTTGAAAAAACATGGCGTGAAATTCCAGCCCGCTTTGGGCCGGCAGGCGTTCAAGGTGGATGGCAAGTTCCGCTTCTGGGGTGGCCTCGCCTGCCACATCCATGGCGGGGGCCAGGCTCTGGTCGCGGCGTTACACGCGAAACTCGCCGCCGTCGGCATCCCCGTGCTGTACGACACCACGGCATGGCGATTTCTTCATGGCGATGACCGGGTGGAGGGCGTGCGCGTCCGTCACCACGGCCGGGTCCACGACCTGCGCGCGAAATCAATCGTCATGGCCTGCGGCGGCTTCGAATCGAACCCGGAAATGCGCGCACGCTATATCGGACCCAACTGGGACCTCGCGAAAGTGCGCGGCACCCGCTATAATCAGGGCTACGGGCACCGCATGGCGATTGATATCGGCGCGGCCGTCGCCGGTCACTGGTCTGGCGCGCACGCGGTGCAATGGGACATGAACGCGCCCGCGTACGGCGATCTGACCGTCGGCGATCAGTTTCAGAAACACAACTATCCTTTCGGCGTCATCGTCAATTCCCGCGGCGAGCGCTTCGTCAACGAAGGCGCCGACTTCCACAGCTACACCTATGCCAAGTACGGGCACGAGGTGATGAAGCAGCCGGGATTGTTCGCCTGGCAGATTTTCGATTCGAAGATCAATCATTTATTGCGCAGCGAATATCACATTCGCCGCATCACCAAGGAAGTCGGTAACACTCTGGAAGAACTCGCCCCGAAACTTTCCGGCGTCGATACAGCAGCCGTGCTCGCAACCCTGCGCGCGTATAACGCCGCCCCCCGACCCGATGTTCCGTTCAATCCCAACATCCATGACGGTCTGCGCACCAGCGGGCTCGCCATCGACAAGACCAATTGGGCGCAGAAACTCGATACGCCGCCGTTTCATGCCTATGGCGTCACGGCTGGCGTGACCTTCACTTTCGGCGGCCTGAAAATCAATACCGCGGCTCAGGTCGAGGACACGTCAGGGGCCGCCATCCCCGGCCTGTTCGCCGCCGGGGAAATCGCCGGCGGCCTGTATTATCATAATTACGCCAGCGGCACGGGATTGATCGCCGGTGTCACATTCGGACGCATCGCCGGCGACGGTGCCGCGTCGTTCGCACGGAGGAATCAATAACATGCGTTTGCTGAAAACCCTCGCCGCCGCCGCCCTCGCGGCCATCCTCCCCGCCGCCGCGTCCTTTGCCGCCGCCTGCGACAAGCCCAGGCAAATGGAGGGTTTCAAGACGTGCGCGAATGTCGAGCAGGCGGAAAAAGAAGGCGGGCTGGTTATCTATTCCCCGGACCCCGAGGGCAACCAGGCCGCGCTGGTCAAAGCGTTCATGGTGGCGTTCCCAAAAATCCAGACCACCTATTTGCGCCTGCAAACCGGCGCGCTTTACGCGAAACTCATGGCCGAGCGTCAGGCCCGCACCTATCAACCCGACGTGCTGACCCTGACCGACATCACCTTCGTACTGGATTTCCAGAAACGTAACGGTTGGGCGCGTTACGAATCACCGGAACTCGCCGCCTTCCGGCCCGAGCACAAAAGCACGCCCGAGGGGATGTATATCTGGGGCGGCATTATTATCGCCGGCATCGCTTATAACCCGACCACACTGAAGCCCGAGGACGCGCCGAAAAGTTGGAAAGACTTGTTGGATCCGAAATGGAAAGACGTGATCAACGTCAAGGTGTCGAACTCCGGCCTGCAGCACGAGACCTGGCTGATGATCCGCCAAACCCTGGGTGATACCTACTGGAAGGAATTCGCGGCCCTCAATCCCCGCGCGTTCGATTCGTACGTGCAGCAATTCGATCGCACCGTCAGCGGCCAGGACCAGGTGATTTCCACCGCGCAATATTCAGGCTATCTGCAATTCAAGGCGAAGGGCGCGCCGATCGCTTTCGTCAACCCGACGGAAGGCGTTGTCGCCGCGCCGTCATTGACCGGCGCCGTCGATCAGGCCCCGCATCCGGAGGCGGCGAAACTGTTCATGGACTGGTTCACCGGGGTTCCTGGGCAGCAGGCCTATGTGAACGCGACCTCACTGTATTCCGCGCGCACCGACGTGAAACCTCCCGCGGGCGGGGTGCCAATCACCGAGTTCAAGCAATTGATCCCGTCAGACTGGGATGGCTTCGTGAAATCCCACAGCGCCTTCGTCAAGGAATGGAACGCGATGGTTGGGATGCGGTAGTCAGGATCACCGCGCGCCGCTGATCAACATCCCCTCACCGGCCGCCATCGCCTGCGCCTCCGGTCCGGCCTTGTGCAACGCCAGCATGGACACCAGGCACATAATCAAAACCACCGCCGCGATCAGCAGACGCGCGTTCCACACCGCCAAACGGCTTGGGGTGCGCGGGATCGGGTGGAGGAAATGCGGGACATCCACGGTCTTGGGCATGGCCATTCGCTCCTGAACAACGGTTGTGTGCGTATCTCCTCCCTTATAATCCCCGGCTGGCCCGCCAGGTTATGAACACGATCACACGCGGCGCGTGGTCGCCAAAACGGCCGGCCAGGCACGGCGGCCCAGTACCACCACGGCGACCGCCAGAGCCATCGCCGCGACCTCATGCGCGGGCCGGGGAAAGAATCGTTCATTCCAGTTCGATGACAAAATCCGGAATGGATCGATCCGTGTCGCGAGCCCGTACCACGCGAATTCCAACGCCATCGTCAACGCCGCCGCCACCGGCACCAGCGCGAGCAAAACCAACGCCGAACCACGCCGCGCCAGTGGCATCGCCCGCCACGCCAACAACCACAGGAACAATCCCGATACGAAAACCGGCTCGGACACATTGGCTTTGGTTTGGATATAGAAGTGCAACAAAGCGAGCACCCCGATCGGGAAAATCAACCGGTGCAACTGCTTCCATCGCCGCCCCATCCGCCGCATCGCCCCATCGGTGGAGGTTACGCCCAACGCCGTCAGCCCCAACAGCGCGACAAACCCGATCGTTAAATAGAACCGCAGCGCGATCTCCGTCACGACCGTCCAAAGTTGAAACTTCTGGTCGGCCACGAAAAACATCAGATGCGCCACCCCATACGCCAGCGCGGTGAGCCCGACGATCCGCCGTACCGTTAGAAGGCGAGGAAATTCCGCCAGGCGGGCGAACGGCGTGACGGTCAGCGAAATCAGCAGAAACCGGATGGCCCACAGCCCGCTGCCGTGCGTGAACTCATTCAAAACCCGCGCGCCAAACTCGCCGCGCAGCCACCAGACCAGGTAAACCAATGCCGGCAAGAACATGCTGGCCAGCACCGCCGCCTTGAACCACAGAAATCGTCCGTGCCGGTCTCGCCAGGGTACGCGCATCGCGGGCCTCATTCGGTTTCGTCGACAGGCAGACCAGCCAACGTCCCCTCCGTTACACCGAACGCGCGCCCTGGGCACGAATTTCCGCCGCGATCTCGTCCTCAGGAGGCTCCACCAGCCAGCGCGCCGGCCGCCGCAACGCGTCCGCCAACTGCGCCTTATACAATCCCCGCGGAATTTCCCGCGCGCCGAACCGGGCCAGATGGGCGGTGACGAACTGCGTGTCCAGGAGGCGGAACCCGCCTAACCGCAGCCGCGCCATCAGATGCACCAGCGCGACCTTGGAGGCATCGGTGACAAAGCTGAACATGCTCTCCCCGAAGAACGCCCCGCCCATCGCGACCCCATACAGCCCGCCGACCAGCTCGCTTTGGTACCAGCACTCGACGGAATGGGCGTGACCCAACCGGTGCAATTCGGTGAACAGACGCTCGATCTGCGGATTGATCCAGGTGTCCGACCGGTCGTCCATCGGCGTCGCGCATCCCGCGATGGTGCCCGCGAAATCCCGATCCGCCGTGACAACGAA
>JAYVXQ010000105.1:0-7345 GCA_043785025.1 Acetobacteraceae bacterium | reverse complement strand
TGATCACCACTCGCGGTTTTCGTGATATTCTCGAAATTCGCGACTTACGCATGCCCGTGCTGTATGATCAGCGCTGGACCAAACCGGTGGCGCTCGTGGAACGCCGTCTGCGCGTCGAGGTCATCGAAAAATTGCGACCCGACGGCGCCATCGCGATCCCCCTCGACCATGCCAGCCTCGCCGCCGCGATCGACATCCTGCGCGCCGAAAAGGTTGAAAGCGTCGCGATCTGCTTGCTGCACAGCTATGCCAATCCCGCGCACGAACGACAGGTCGCCGAAGCGGTGCGCGTGGCACTTCCCGCGGTGGAAATCTCCGTCAGCAGCGACATCCTGCCGGAGATCAAGGAGTATCCGCGCACCAGCACCACCGTGATCAATGCCTATGTGCAACCGATCGTGCGCGCTTACATCACCGCGCTCGATGCCCGCCTGCGCGCGTTGGGGATCGAGGCTCCGCTGCAACTGATGCAATCCAATGGTGGCCTCGCCTCTGCCAGCTTCGCCGCCGCGGCACCCGCCCATATCATCGAAAGCGGGCCCGCCGCGGGGGTCGTCGGTGGCGCCGCTTTGGCCAAACGGCTGAACGAAAAAGGCATCATCACCTTCGACATGGGGGGCACCACCGCCAAAGCCGGCCTGATCGAGGACAACCAGGTCCTGCGCGCCGAATCCCTGGAAGTCGGCGGCGGCGTCATGGCCGGATCCCGCTTGCTGGTCGGCGCGGGTTACATGCTGAAACTACCCGCGATCGACCTCGCCGAGGTCGGCGCCGGCGGCGGCTCCATCTGCCGCCTCGACGCCGCCGGCGCGCCCAAGGCCGGTCCCCAATCGGCGGGCGCCGATCCTGGACCCGTCTGTTACGGTCGCGGAGGCACAGCCCCCACCATCACCGATTGCAATCTGGTGTTAGGCTATCTCGACCCCGAGGGCCTCGCGGGCGGCACCATGAAACTCGACCGCGCGGTAGCCGAGGCGGCGATCGCCCGTGACCTCGCGGGCCCGATGAACTGCTCGATCGAGGACGCGGCTTACGGCATGCTGCGTCTGGTGTCGGCGACGATGATGCGCGCGATCCGCGCGGTGTCGGTGGAACGCGGCCGCGACCCCAGGCAATTCGCGCTGCTGGCCTTCGGCGGCAACGGCCCCCTCTTCGCCGCCAATATCGCCCGTGAACTGGGTATTTCCCGCGTGATCGTTCCGCCCTTGCCTGGCGTGTTCAGCGCCTTCGGCCTGCTGGTCGCCGACACCGAACATCACGCCACCCAAAGTTTTCGAAGCACCCTCGACACCGCCGATCCCGCGCGCGTGTCCGCGATCCTCGCCGCGTTGATGGATGCGGGCGCGGAACGTCTCGCCCATGACGGGTTCGCGCCGGTTCAGCGCGCGTTCAGCCTGACGGCCCAGGCGCGGTATCTCGGCCAATCGAGCGAGATTGAGGTTCCGTTGCCTGATGCCAACGTCTCCCCCGCCGCCATCGCGCTTTTATTCAGCGATCAGCACGAAAAAATTTACGGCTTTCGCGCTCCGGCCGAGGAGCGGGTCGAATTGATGGGTCTGTCCGTCATGGCGCGCGGTCTGCCGGACCAACCGCGCCTGCCGCCCAGAATCCCGCCGCTCGCGTCTCCGGGACCCGCGTCGCGGCGTGCGTGGTTTCCCGGCGATGGTTGGATCGACACCCCGGTCGTCGATCGTGCCGCGCTGGCGAAGCGTCCGATGGAGGGCCCATTATTGATCCGCGAATACGACGCGACCTGTCTGGTGCCGCGCGGCGCGCATGTCAGCGTCGACGGCTTCGGCAATATCGCGATGACGGTTTGACGCCAAAACGACCGACAAACAAAAAACAGGAAACGCCATGTCCATTTTGTCCCGCCGCGGCTGATCGCCGCCTCTCTCGCGATGCCGTCGATTGCCCATGCCGCCGTCGAAAAACCAATCCCGCCCGAGGGCATCGGCAACCGCATGCGCCATCTGTCCTATAGTGCAGGGCGGACGTCCCGACGGCGTCCAGGTCATGTTGAACCGCCGTCATCTTTATGTCGGCCATATGTTCAGCAATGGCGTGACGATCCTCGACGCCGCCGACCCCAGGCGCCTGAAGCCGGTCGGCTTCTTCACCGCCGGAGACGCCACGCGCACCCATCATTTGCAGGTTTCCGGCGACGTCATGCTGCTGGCCAACGGCGCCAATATCGTCGCCATGCAATCCTATGACAGCATGCGCGGCTATTTCGAAAACAACCTGGCCGACAGCATCACCAATCGGAAGAAATTCAGGTCGGGCCTTTCGATTCACGACATCTCGAAACCCGCCGAGATGCCCGAAATCGCGTTTCTGGAAATGCCCGGTCTCGGGGTCAATCGGCTCTGGTGGACCGGCGGGCGTTACGCATACGTCTCGGCGCATTTCGATGGCTATCTGGATCATATTCTGTGTGTGGTCGATCTGAAAGACCTCCGTAAACCGGAAATCGTCGCCAAATGGGGTCTGCCGGGGATGAACCGCGCGGCGGGTGAAACCTCGCTCGCCCCCAAGGGCCGCCGATGGGCGCTGCATCACATGATCACCGCGGGCGACCGGGGTTACGCCGCCTGGCGCGACGGCGGTTTCACCATTCATGACATCTCCGATCCAACCCAACCAAAATTGCTGTCCCGCCTGAATTGGTCGCCGCCATATCCGGGCGGAACGCATACGCCATTGCCTCTGCCGGGCCGGAACCTTGTTGTCGTCGCCGACGAATCGAACGCCGATGCCTGCGCCAAGGGGATTTTCCATACCTGGATTTTGGACGTCCGCGCCGCCGAAAACCCGGTGCCGATCTCCACGCTGCCCACACCGAAAGAGCGTGACTTCTGCAAAATCGGTAATTTCGGTCCGCATAACCTGCACGAAAACCGGCCAGGCACACTCCAATCCGAGGAAACGATATTCGCCACCTACCACAACGCCGGTGTCCGGGTCTTCGACATCAAGGACCAGCTCTCGCCGCGTGAGATCGCGTCCTGGACCCCGCCGGTGCCAAAAAAACTCATCGATCCCCGCCCCAAGGTCGCCTTGGCCGCGCAGACCTGCGACGTGCTCGTCGGGACCGATGGTGTCGTTTATGTCACCGACTGGAACGCGGGACTGCATGTTCTGGAATACACCCGGATCTCTCCGAAATCCGGGTGTCCTTTTGGTTTTGCGCCCGCCGCCACACCAACCCTGGGCGCGTATACCCGGATCTCTCCGAAACCCAGGTATACAAGGGATAATCGCCCCGATCAGCTTCCGGCCGAGGGCAACCGCGACACACTCACCCCGTCGCGCCCCTCCGCCATCGCCGCCACATGATCATGATGTGTGAACAAAATGACCTGCGATGTCCGGCCCAACCCCACCAGCAACGACATCGCCAACGCCGCCCGCGCGTCATCGAAATGTACCAGCAGATCGTCGGCGATGAACGGCAAAGGTTCCGCCCGCCGCGCATGCGCCTCGATCGCCGATACCCGCAACGCCAGATACAACTGATCGCGTGTCCCTTCGCTCAGCGCTTCAACGGGGCATTCCACCCCATTCTCCCGCATCGCCATCAATACCATCTTGCCGTTATCCGCCTGGTCGACATCCAACCGGACATATCGCCCCTGAGTCAGTAACGAGAAATGCGCGCTGGCCGCCCGCAGCAATGGTCCCTGCTCGTTTCGTCTGAAACGATCTATGCCCGCCCGCAACAGAACACCCGCGACATGCACCTGAGCGTAACGTTCCGCATACCCTCTCGCCTCCGCCAACGCATTCTCCGCCTCCTGGGCTTTTGACGCCGCGTCCCGCCCTTCGCTCATCGCCGCCAGAGTATTCTCCGCGCCGGCGCGATCCGCGCTCAATTGTTCGCGCCGCGCGGCGATATCGTGCAGCTCGGCATCAATATCCGCTAACCGCGCGGCCGCCGTATCGGAGGTGATCGACCCTGCTTCGTTCCGTAACGACTCTTCCTGCTGCCCGTCACCCAGAGCCAGCAGATTGGCGCTCTGCCGCGCGACGCTTTCCACCAGCCGGTCGCGCTCCCGCGCCCGCGCGATCCGCCGTTCCAGATCCGTATCATCCGCCGCGCCGGTCATCGTCCGCAGCGCCGCGAGATCCGCCTCCGCCAGGCTCAACCGCCGCGCCGCCGCGGCCAACGCCGCCTCATGCTCCGCGATCCGCGCCGTCAACGCGGTGGCGTCGCTCGCGGTTTGTCTGGCTTTCGCCAACGCCCGGATCAGCCCGGTGGCGATCACCATGGGCTCACCTTCAGTCCAATTCATGCGCCGCCGAGCATTCTCCACCTCGGCGGCGAAGTCCGCGATCGTCGCCGTCATGTCCTGAACCCGCCGCTCATCCGCCCGCCAGGCTGGTGCGGCCTCGGCGATTCGGGTCCACGCCGCGAGCGCCGTCTCCGCCAGTCCCACGCTCGCATCAGCGGGCAGGCTTTGGTCCGCCACCACCTTCGCCCAATCCGCCCGCCAGGCCAGCAAAGCCTGATCCGCCGCCGCCATCGCATGCTCCAGATCGGGCAAACGCAGGTCTTCGCGGGCCAGCGCCTCGCTTCGGGCCCGCCAGGCCGCGTGGTCCGCCTCCGCCGCCGCGCAGGCGGTCTCGGCGCGCACCAGCAGCGCGGATAGCGTCTGGTCCCCATCGTCCCCCGACAGAACCGACGCGAGCACGCTCCGCGCATCAGCGTGCCGCGCCTCGGCCCGCGCCAAACGCTGTCGTCCCGCCTCCGCCACCCCTGACAATGTCACCACCGCCGCGTGATCGCGCCGCCACTGCGTCATCGCCGCCGGCCGGTCGGGAACCAGACCGGCCGACGCCCACAGCGCCCGCCACGCGACCTTCGCCTCAGCGACCGCCGTGTCGGCCACGCCCACCGCCGCCTCGTCCGCTTGAGCCTGAGCCGTCAGAACCTCGCGCCGCGCCGCCGCCCCCAGAAATTCCGCGACCCGCCGCGCGTCATCCGCCCGCCGGTCCGCCAGCCGATCGGCGATGTGACTCGCCCGCTCGAACACCTCCGCCACGTCGCCAGGCGGTTCGCCCAGGTCCAGCGTCCGCCGAACCTGACGCCAGACCTGATCGCGCGCCGCCCGCGCCTCGGCGACCGCCTCGGGCGTCGGCACCGTCTCACCCGCCGCGAAGCCCATGATCGTTTCATGCACGGTGGCGAGGTCGGTTTTCCTCCGAACCAATTGGGCGTGGGCCTCGGTGGCGGTCTTCTCCGCCTGATCCAGCCGCCGCGCGGCCGCTTCCTCCTCCTCCCGCCGCGGCAAGGGGCAGCCCGTCAGCCGCTCCATGCCGCCCGTCCACAACGGCAAAGCCGCCAGAGCATCCACCGCCGCGCGTCCAGACGACACCGCCGCCAGGTGAGCGTCCGTCAGCTCCTGATCGAGCTTGCCTTCATTGCGCACCGCATCAATGCCGCGGCGCAGCAGCGCGAAAGAGGTCGGTTCCGCCACGCCGCGCAATGCCTCCGCCGCCTGATTCCGCCGCCGCCGTGCCGCCGTCAAGCCCGTCTCAGCCGCCGTTGCCGTGGCGCTCAACGCCGCGTACTGATTGATCAGCCGCTGCATGGTCCGCCGGACCGGAGCCCCCGGCACAGCGTCCCGTGCCTCCTCCGGGCTTCGCGTGGTCCCCAGATCGTCCAGCGCGGCGGCGACTTTGCCGCGATGATCCAGCACCGCCGCGCGCACCTTGGGTCGGTCCGCCAGCGCCTGTTCGACCACCGGCAGCCGCCGCGCCAGTCCGTCAATCGCGTCCTGCGCCGTCAGTATCCCGGCGTCGGCCGGCAATGACGCCAACGCCTGACCGAGACGCAGCGCCTCCGCCGCTTCCCGTTCCGCGTCCCGCGCCGCCTCGCGTCGCGCCGTGATGGCCGCCAGCATTCGCGTTTCAGCATCGGCGGGCACCGCGGGCGCGTCCGCGACCAAACCGAGATCCGCGCGCGCCGAGTCCAAACCGGTCAACACCGGCGCGATGCGCCGCACCCGTTGCAGCCGTGTGTTTTCCAATGTCAGAGCCCGGTACGACGCCTGAATCCGCTCCAACTCGTTCGCCGTCGCATCGCGCGCGGCGACCGCGTCCAGCCAGGCCTTCGGCGCCACCGCCCGCTCGTCGCTCTCGCGCTGCGCCCGCCGCCACGCATCGACCGCTTCCGACAGCAGGCGCTTCCCGCGGCCGTCGCCAACCAGCGACTTTGCTTCCTCCTCCAACCGCGCCGCCGCGCCGCGCAAATCCAGCAAACCCATGCCCGCCAGCAGGCTTTCCCCCGCGTCCCCGCCCCCGCGCAGCAATTCCAGCCCACCCTGGCGCAGCCGCGCGCCATCCAGCCCGAAGCCGCGCTCGAACAACTCCCGGCTCGCGCCGCCGAGGAGTCGTGTCAAAGCCTCCTCGGGCACTGGCTGATCGGCATTGTCCCGCAGCGTATCGCGGCGGCCTTTGCGGCGGATGAAACGGGCCTCGGCGCCGTCCTGTCCGACGACCGTGATCCCGACCCGTAAATGCGACGCGCCATGCAAAAAATCGAAATCCGTCCGATGCCCGAACCCGAACAGCGCATCCGCGATCGCCGCCAGAGCCGTCGACTTCCCCGCTTCATTGGCGCCATGCACGACGCACAACGCCGCCTGGGGCGGAAACGCCAATGTGACGTCGGAAAAATGACCGTAGCGCGTCAGATCCAGCCGCCGCAGCTTCATCCGCCGCGGCCCGTCCCCAGAGCGTCAGCCGCGATCCGCCACGCGTCCAGGGCCAACGCGCGCAACCCCGCTTCATCCTCCGGCAGATCCAACCCCTCGCGCCCATGCGCGGGCACGCGCTGGCGGACCTCGGCGATCTGTTTTAACAGCGCCGCCACCAGGCCGGGATCGTCGAGTCCGGAGGCAAAACTCGCTTGCAACGGACCCAACCAATCATCGCCGGCCGCGACCTCGGCGCAGGTGCGCAACCGCATTGACTCGAGGTATAACGCGCCATCCGCTTCGATCGCGATGTTGCGGCATTCCGCCGCGATCCGCTCGGTCTCGCCCGCCAGCATCGCGTGGATTGGTGAGGCCCCGCTCAATGTCACTCGCGCCAGTACCGGCCGGCCGGCGGCCGCCGCGATCGTTGCGCGGACCCGATCGCCCAGAAGCCGCATCAACTCCGCGTCATCGGCGCCAGTCACATCGACATCCAGCGAAGCCCATCGCAGCACATCCAGGTCACGATGCGCGACCGCGACAATCCGCCGGTCCTCCATTGTCACCAGCGTGCAGCCTTTGGGACCCGTCTCTTTCGGATGCCGGCCCTGCGTATTGCCGGGAAACACGATCCAGGGCCGTTC